>CAYRVZ010000005.1:6528-28614 GCA_964427815.1 uncultured Saprospiraceae bacterium
GCCCTTTAGCGCATCACTTTTATGATACTTCTTTTCTGCAAATTCCAACCCTTTTTTGAAGGCTTCATAAGCAATCACAGGAGCATTAGGATTGGGATTTTCAAAATTTGGGTTTGTAATTCTCTGAATCTGGACATTGCTTGTTAAGGCATTGTAGATATCACCTTTTAGATTCCATGTTTTAGACATTTTGCCATATTCTGCATCAGCAGAAGCAAAATCGATCATTTTCTTAGCCTCTGCAAGTTTAGCAAAATTCTTTTGATCGAGATTATAAGCAGCCAAATCTTTTTTAGCTCTCTTCAATGCCTTTTTCGGATCTCCCTGACCAAAAGACATAGAAATGAATAAAACGGACATCAGTCCAATGAGTGCAAACTTTTTCATGTGCAATTAATATTTTCGTTTTTAAAAATCGTATCAGTCATCTGACGAATACGAAGAGCATGCAGTTATAGCCAATTGATTTCCTTTCTGACCAGCTTTCTGGCAATATTACGGGTTTTCCTTACGGAAAAGTATACAGAGAATGTTAACAGATTTTTAATCCTCTGTTGTATCCTCTGAATCATCCTCTTTAGTTGGATTTTCCTCAGTTTTTTCCTCGTTCTCGCCTTTTTGACTAGAATCTTCGGTTTTCATTTCTGCCTCAGCATTATTGAAATCCTCCTCTAGCCCATCGTTTTCATCCACTTCTTCTTCTCTAGAAGTAATGGCAATGTCAGCGATGCTATCCCCATCATTAATTTTGATGACACGGACACCTTGTGTCGCTCGACCCATTACACGAATATTCTCTAGTGACATCCTGATAGTCATACCAGATACACAAGTGATTATCATTTGTTCATCATCCAGCACTGATTTCATTGCGACCAAAGCGCCTGTTTTTTCAGTGATTTGCATGGCTTTGACACCTTTTCCCCCTCTATTCGAGACTCTAAAGTCATTGATTAAAGTACGTTTTCCAGAACCTTTTTCGGAAACGACCAAAATGGACTTCTCTTCAGTATTAGCCCCTTCTACGGTGACCAAGCCGATGACTTCGTCCTTATCATCTATTCTGATTCCTCTCACTCCGGCAGCCGTACGACCCATTGGTCTGACTTTCTCTTCCAAGAAGTGGATGGCTTTACCATTTTTTGTCCCTAAGAACACATGACTATTACCATTAGTAAGTCGAGCATCGACTAATTCATCCCCTTCATTAATAGATATGGCAATGATACCATTAGAGCGAATTCTTGAAAACTGTTCCATGACGGTTTTCTTGACTTTACCTTTTCTTGTTGCAAAAATGACGTTATGCGAACCCATATATGCCTCATCTGTCAAGTCATCAATCTTAATATACGTTTTGACTTTATCGTCTTTAGGCAGATTTACTACATTCTGTAAAACTCTTCCTGTAGCCGTCTTTGATGCTTCTGGGATTTCAAAGACACGCAACCAATGACAGATACCTTTTTCTGTAAAGAGTAAAAGGTAATTATGATTATTGGCTACAAAGATATGCTCCAAGAAGTCCGTATTACGGGTTTTGCTACCTCTTGAGCCTCGACCACCACGCGCCTGAATTCGGTATTCATCTAGCTTTGTTCGTTTGATATAACCCAAGTTTGAAATAGTAATCACCACTTCATCATTTGGAATTAAGTCTTCAATAGCTATTTCTCCGTCTTCAAAGCTAATTTCTGTGCGTCGGTCATCGCCATATACTTCATTAATCTCAGTCAATTCGCCTTTGATGAGTTCTCTTTGCTTTCCTTCACTACCGAGTATTTCTTTGTATTCCGTAATTTTTACTTTGATTTCATCATATTCTTTAATGACTTTATCCCGCTCCATTCCAGTCAGACGTTGGAGACGCATCTCAAGGATTGCCTTTGCTTGGATTTCAGACAACTCAAAGTTCGCCATCAGTCCTTCTTTCGCAATTTCTGGCGTTTGAGATGCCCGTATCAATTTGATAATCTCGTCTAAATGATCCAAAGCAATCAGATACCCTTCTAAGATATGCGCTCTTGCTTCGGCTTTCGCCAATTCAAACTTCGTGCGTCGCACAATGACTTCAATCCTAAACTTGATAAACTCTTCCAACATCCGCTTCAGAGAAAGGACAACAGGACGACCATTCACTAGTGCAATGTTATTAATTCCGTAGGAAGTCTGTAAGGAAGAGTATTGAAATAGCTTGCTCAAAACAACGCTACCCATTGCGTCGCGTTTGATTTCTATCACGATACGAAGTCCTCTTCTATCCGATTCATCACGTATATCACTGATGCCTGTTAGCCGTCCAGAGTTAACCAAATCGGCAATCTTTACGATTAGGTTTGCTTTGTTGACTTGATAAGGGATCTCAGATACAATTATCGTTTCTTTGCCTGTCTTGCTTTCAATTATTTCAGTTTTTGCACGCAACACGACCTTGCCTCTTCCGGTTTCATAGGCTTGTTTTATGCCACTGATACCTCTTATAATGCCTCCAGTAGGAAAATCAGGGGCTTTAACATGGGTCATCAATTCCTCCAAGGCTATATCGGGATTGTCTATCATGGCGATAGTGGCATTGATTGATTCCGTTAGATTATGGGGCAACATATTCGTAGCCATACCCACAGCAATACCTGAAGCACCATTCACGAGTAGATTGGGAAATCTTGCAGGCAATACAGTGGGTTCTTCTAGACTATCATCAAAATTAAGCCTAAAATCAACGGTGTCTTTATCGATATCCGTTAACAGCTCTTTAGAAATTTTGCGCAAGCGAGCCTCCGTATAACGCATGGCAGCCGGACTGTCTCCGTCCATCGAACCAAAGTTTCCTTGCCCATCTACGAGCGGATACCTAAGGGACCATGTCTGTGCCATCCGTACCATTGAGTCATAAACGGAAGTATCACCATGTGGGTGATATTTACCCAGAACCTCCCCGACAATACGGGCAGATTTCTTATGTGCTTTATTGTGTACTAGTCCTAGTTCGCTCATACCGAAAAGCACTCTTCTATGCACTGGCTTCAAACCATCACGCACATCAGGTAATGCTCTGGAAACTATGACCGACATCGAATAATCAATGTAGGCCTCTTTCATTTCCTTCTCAATATTCACATCTATTATTCTTGGATTGTCAGATGCCATATAGTTTAGTTGTTTTGTCTCTAATTAAAGTGTGTAGGTCTTAAAAGTGGTAGTTTTAATGTGGGTAGTTGCTTGCGCTAAAAAACGATACATAACCCTTTGTTTATTAATCGTTTAGACAAATTTATACCCGACCATGTCTCTTGAAAAAGCGCTTGCTTTATACAAGAATTCGTATCCGAAATTAATTTCAGCTTGCGAACCCGCAAAATTACATAAAAAGAATGAATTGAGCACCACTTGTTAGGTTTTTTATTGATAGTCCTATCAGACTGGTTTTCACCCTTTCACCCTTTATCGTTCATTTCTCTCGTCGAACTTTACAAAAGTCTGAAACTTTTGGAAAGTGGTGGTCTTTTTCTTGTGGCTTAGTTGTTAAATGGTCATCCCTTTTACCTCTAAAATATCCTCTCGATGTATAACTAAAAATCCATATATTTGCACCATGGCAAATAAAATAAGTGGAATCGGCCCAATAATTCTTGTAATGACAGTATTAAGTCTTGGAGGAATGATATTGTATAAAACATTTAAAGGGGCTGGCAAAGGGCTGCGTAATAGCCCAAGGACTAAAGGCACTATCATAGACAAGAAGACTGGCAAAAGAATACCCATGACTTTTGTTCCAGCGGATTTTGACCTCAATATGAATGAAGACCAAATCATTAAAATTCTTAAAAATCCAGAGAAACATTCTAGAGCATTTAGTCAACTAATTAAAAATATTAATATTAAAGTCCTTAAGCATGTTACCAATAGAATGGACTTGCCAAAAGACTTAAAAAAAGAAGTGGAAAAGGAATATGATGTCCATCATAATTATCTAAAAAAACTTTATTTAAGAGATTTTATCGCCTTACAGGATACAACCTCTAACCTCTATAAAATCTGGTATCAAGATCAAGCCTCTAGCTCCGTCAAGTTATTTAATGAAGTGGCCTCAAAATATACTTGCTACCTTGTAGATTTGATTTTTTCTACAGTAGCAAAAAGAGGCGGGTATGATTTTTTGAAGAAGAATAAAAACATGGAAACGCCTTGTGGAATCGCACTTGAAGAGGCGATGTACCCAATGATGGATCGTTTGGAAAGACGTGCAGTTATTGACGATTTTAGCGCAAGCAAGGGGTTGTTAGAAGAGAAAGTAGAAGAAACTATTGCGGAGTTAGCGGTCATGGAAGTTAGGGATAAGAAAGCAATTGATAAGAAGCTAACCACTAAATTTTTTGGGTTTGGTGTAAGTTCTACCGACGTACAGATCTCCGCGATTAGTGTTTTAAAGGTTGGATTTAAATTAGATAGAGCTTTTTCGGTAGCCTTAAATACGAAAAGAAATGAAGTCGTAGTTACCTTACCAAAACCAGAAATTTTATCACATGAAGTGTATCCACGGTTTGATAAATTGGACATCGGTTGGATGAAAAATTTAAAGAAAGAGGACTTCAATGATTACATCAATGACTTGAGATCGGCTTTTCGTGAAGATGCGTACAATAGCGAAATATTCAAGAAGTCAGAAGGGCAGGTCGAAAATTTACTACGTATGATTTTGGAACCCGTAGTGGCCGGAATGGGCAGAAAATATACCATTAGATTTCGGTACCAAAAAACCATGGATGATGAATTGAAGCGAATGAAAGATAAACGACGAAAGAAGTCTTAATATTCTTAAGGATTTGCTTCTATCACTTTTTTCCCGTTTCTTTGGTTTCATAATAAAGCAAGATAATGATTTTAGCGAATAATGGGTGGTGGCATATTCTTTCTGCGGTTTTCCGAGATAGGGGATAGTCCATTATTATTGTTTGAAAAAATGGCTTACCGTATTCGGTAAGCCATTTTTTTTGGAACGGGAATTGAATAGCATAAGTATGACAGAGACAAAATTGACATTAAAGACAATCGAACAGACGATTTCAGCTGATTTATGGACGCCCGTTGGGGTATTTATGAAGCTTCGTGATGTCTATTCAGAACCCGTGCTTTTAGAATCAAACGATTTTGGCAATAAGGAAGAAAGTCATTCTTATATTGGACTGGAAGTCTTAGCCTCTTTTGTGGTAAAAAAGGGTGTTGTTTTGGCTTACTACGGTGCTGAAAAGTACGTATTTGCCAAAGAAGTGAAAGTGGCTGATGCTTTGTCCAATTTTATACAATCTATTGATATTCAGTCTGATACCAACTGTAAAGGTTTGAATAGCTTATTTGGGCACACTAATTTTGATGCCATTGAGTACTTTGAAGATTTAACGTTTCCGAAAAAGAAAAGGAAGCTGGATATTGCCGACATGAAGTACAATGTCTATCGCTTTGTGTTATCATTTAATCATTATAAAGATGAGGTGACGGTACTAGAAAATGTGCCAATTGGGCAGCAAGAACAATTATCAAAACTATTGATTCAACTCCAAAACCCGACGATTCCATCCTATGATTTCTTCCTTTCGGGAAAAGAGACTAGTAACATCACGGATGAACAATTCAAGGATTTGGTTAGAATAGGCAAAAAAGAATGCCAATTAGGGAATGTTTTTCAAATTGTTTTTGCGCGCCAATTCCAGCAAGCTTTTAAAGGGGATGACTTTCAAGTTTATCGCAAGCTAAGAGCCATTAACCCCTCTCCATACTTGTTTTACTTCGATTTCGGTAGTTATAAAATATTTGGGTCGTCACCTGAATCACAGATGGTCATTAAGGATGGAAAAGCTACCGTAAATCCCATTGCGGGTACTTTTAAACGAACTGGCGATGTCGAACAAGATTTAAAATTGGGGCAAGAGTTATTGGCAGATCCAAAAGAAAGTAGTGAGCATATCATGTTAGTGGATTTAGCGAGAAATGATCTAAGTCGGCATACACAGCATGTCAAGGTGAAAAATTTAAAGGAAATTCATTTTTTTAGCCACGTAATTCATCTGGTTTCTAAAGTGGAAGGTGATTTGCCAAAAGGTGCAAATACAATCCAAGTATTTGCGGATACATTTCCAGCTGGCACACTTTCTGGAGCACCCAAATACGCTGCTATAAATTTAATTAATAAACACGAAAATCAAAACCGTAGTTTTTATGGGGGGGCAATTGGTTTTATAAACTTTAATGGCGAGATGAATCAGGCCATTTTAATACGTTCTTTTCTCAGTCAAAACCATAAGTTATACTATCAAGCGGGTGCCGGAATTGTCGTGAGTAGCGATGAAGAAAAAGAATTACAAGAAGTGAATAATAAACTGAATGCATTGACACAAGCTTTGAAAACTGTTTAAAATGAACAAGATAAAGAAAATACTAATTCTTGATAATTATGATTCCTTCACGTACAATTTAGTTCAATACGTAGAAGAAATCGTTGGGTATGATGTTGACATTTTTCGGAATGATAAAATATCAATAGAGGCGGTAGAGAAGTATGAGTACATTATATTATCTCCAGGGCCAGGCTTACCTAAAGATGCTGGTATTATGCCTGAATTAATTAAAAAGTATGCTAGTTCAAAGAAGATATTGGGCGTTTGTTTGGGGCATCAGGCAATCGCAGAATCTTTCGGAGGTAGCCTAATAAATTTGGAAAATGTATATCATGGAGTGGCGACTAAGATGAAGGTTACAAGTGAGGATATTATTTTTAAGGATGTCTCCTCAAGTTTTGATGGGGGACGATATCATTCTTGGATTGTTCAACTTAGGAATTTTCCAAAGGTGTTAGAGGTGACAGCTGTAGATGACCAAGGTGAAGTGATGGCGCTTGCGCACAAAGAGTATAAAGTAAAGGGTGTGCAGTTTCATCCCGAATCAATACTAACGCCAGAAGGAAAAAAGATGATTTACAACTTCTTGAATATTAACTAATTATCATGAAAAAACTACTTGAAAAACTATACCAACATGAGCATTTAGAACGTGCCGATACGCATCAATTGATGTTGGAAATAGCAGAAGGAAAATACAATATTTCTAGTTTGTCTTCGCTGTTGACAGTATTTAGAATGCGCCCTATCTTGCCACAAGAATTATTAGGGTTTAGAGATGGATTGCTGGAGTTGGCGGTACCTGTTGATTTTGGAAATGTTGATTCCATTGATATTGTAGGAACTGGAGGGGATCAAAAAAATACTTTTAATATTTCTACACTGTCGGCGGTCGTCGTAGCAGGTGCAGGATATAAAGTGACAAAGCATGGCAGTTATAGTGTATCCTCCGCCTGTGGTTCTTCAAATGTGTTGGAATTTTTGGGGTATAATTTTACGAATGATTCTGATACTTTAAACCGACAATTAGAGGAGGCTAATTTATGTTTTTTGCATGCGCCCATTTTTCATCCTGCTATGAAAGCAGTAGTGCCTGTTCGGAAGGAAATGGGCGTTAAAACTTTTTTTAATATATTAGGACCATTAGTGAATCCAGCACAACCCAAATTTAACTTTTTCGGTGTGTACAATAACGCGATTGGTCGTTTGTATCAATATGTGATGCAGGAGTCTGGACGGAAGTTTAATATTATTTATGCACTGGATGGCTATGATGAAATTTCGTTGACAGGAAAGTTTAAAATATTTTCCGAAAGGGGAGAAGTTGTATTAGAACCCAATCAAATAGGATTAAAACAAATATCACCAGAAGATTTGTTTGGTGGAAATACGGTGCCAGAAGCGGCTAAAATATTCTTGGATATATTGGAAGGAAAGGGAAGCCAAGCGCAAATTGAAGTAATAGCCGCCAATGCAGGGTTGGCAATCAAGCTTATGAATCCAAAGTGCACGACAGCAGATGCCATTGCCCAAGCAAAAGAATCTTTGAAGAGTAGGAATGCTTTTAATACTTTTAAACGAATAACAAGCTAATGGATATTTTGGAAAAAATAAAACAACACAAGCTAAAAGAAGTAGCGAAGCAAAAAGAACTTTATCCCACTGCTTTACTGGAGCAATCCATCTACTTTGAAACCAAACCTCTATCTATGGTTGAATACCTGAAACGAACGGATAAGTCTGGTATTATTGCGGAGTTTAAGCGAAAATCTCCTTCAAAGGGCGCCATTAATAGGTATGCTACGGTCGAGCAAGTGAGTATTGCTTACATGCAAGCAGGTGCTTCTTGCCTGTCTGTGTTGACGGATACAACATTCTTTGGTGGGAGCAATTTGGATTTGATAGAAGCTAGAAAATTTAATTATTGTCCAATCTTGCGTAAGGATTTCATCCTTGAGGAGTATCAAATTATTGAAGCTAAGTCTATAGGTGCGGATGTAATATTATTAATTGGGGATATGCTGGATAAGGAATCTATCCTTCGGTTATCTTCTTTCGCTAAAAGTTTGGGTTTAGAAGTGTTGATGGAAGTTCATGATGAAAAACCTTTAGCATTCTTGAATCCTAATATAGATATAGTAGGAGTGAATAACCGAGACTTAACGACTTTTAAAGTGGATATTCATACATCGGAAAAACTATTTCCTTTAATCCCAAATGATTTTACTAGAATCTCTGAAAGTGGGATTAGTCGACCAGAATCAGTAGTGCAATTAAAAAAAATCGGCTTTGATGGTTTTTTAATTGGAGAGCAATTTATGAAAGCGGCTTATCCAGGCAAAGCCTGCCAAATTTTTATCAATAAAGTAAAGCAATTGAACGATGTATAAAGTTCCAAAAATTAAAATTTGTGGGATGAAGAATCCAGAAAATATAAAATCCGTTCAGCTTTTGATGCCTGATTTTATGGGCTTTATATTTCATGAAAAATCTCCTCGCTTTGTGGATGAGAATACATTGATTGAAATAATTGACGTGCTTGATGAGCAATCTGATACGAAGAGGATAGGGGTATTCGTAAATGAAGAATTGACTGTTATTGAAGATATAGTTAAACGATTAAATCTAGACCTTGTGCAATTACATGGGGAAGAACAACCAATATTCTGTTCTGAAGTCCAATTACTAGGTGTTCAAGTTATAAAGGCTTTTGCGGTGGATTCTAATTTTGATTATGCTCAGTTGGACGATTTTAGAGAAGTCTGCGACTATTACCTTTTCGATACGAAGGGAAAATTCCCGGGTGGAAATGGGTTTGCTTTTGATTGGACGATTTTAGCTGGATATACTGGTGAAATGCCTTTTTTCTTAGGAGGAGGGATTGATTTTAATTCAATAAAAAAAATAAAAGGTTTTAAGCATCCTCAACTATTTGCCATTGATTTGAATAGCAGATTTGAATTTTCCACTGGTCTGAAAGATGTCGAAATACTAGAAAAATTTATAACTAAAGTCAGAGACACAAACAATCAAAAAGAATCCTATGAAACCAAATAATAAAGGCTACTATGGTCGATTTGGTGGCGCTTATATTCCAGAGATGCTCTATCCAAATGTCAAAAATTTAAAGGATAATTATCTGCGGATAATTGCATCAGACTCGTTTCAAAAGGAGTTTAAATCCTTGTTGAAGGATTATGTTGGAAGACCTTCTCCTTTGTATTTTGCCAAAAGACTTTCCAAAAAATATGAAACTAATATTTTTCTAAAAAGAGAAGATTTAAACCATACTGGCGCCCACAAAATTAATAATACTATTGGGCAGATTTTGTTAGCCCAAGAGCTTGGGAAGAAGAGGATCATTGCGGAAACGGGGGCAGGGCAACATGGTGTGGCTACGGCTACTGTGTGTGCTTTAATGGGGCTTGACTGTATTGTGTACATGGGTGAAGTGGATATAGAACGCCAAGCACCGAATGTAGCCAGAATGAAAATGCTAGGTGCAGAGGTACGTCCTGCAAAATCCGGTAGCCGTACCTTAAAAGATGCAACTAATGAGGCCATCCGAGATTGGATAGCTCATCCAGTTGATACGCATTATATTATCGGTTCAGTGGTAGGGCCTCACCCGTATCCAGACATGGTCGCATTATTTCAGTCCATTATTAGCGAGGAGATGAAATGGCAGTTAACGGAACAAGTGGGACGAGATTCACCAGATTCAATCATTGCGTGTATAGGGGGAGGAAGCAATGCAGCAGGGGCATTTTACCATTATTTGGAGGATAAATCTGTCCGATTGATTGCAGTTGAGGCCGCAGGATTAGGGATTGATTCGGGTGAATCGGCAGCAACCAGTATCTTGGGGCGTGATGGGGTTATTCATGGCAGTCGAACTTTATTGATGCAAACCGAAGACGGGCAAATAATAGAACCATATTCTATCTCCGCGGGATTAGACTATCCTGGGATAGGCCCATTGCATGCGCACTTAATCCGAACGGGTAGAGCGGAAGTCTTGAGTGCTACCGATGAGGATGCATTGAAAGCGGGTTATTTATTATCAAAAATTGAAGGCATTATTCCAGCATTAGAATCGGCACACGCTTTAGCTGCCTTAGAGATGGTTAAGTTTGATAAAGATGACATTGTCGTGGTGAATTTATCTGGGCGGGGTGACAAAGATTTGGCAACCTATATTTCTAATCAAAATAGATTTTTGGATGAATAGATTGGATCAATTATTTGAACGAAAGAAGAAGGATATTCTTAATATTTTCTTTACTGCAGGGTATCCTAAGTTGGAAGATTTAGTTGAAATAGGACTAAGCTTGGAAAAAACTGGAGTAGATATATTGGAAATAGGTATTCCTTATTCTGATCCGTTGGCAGACGGTCCTACGATTCAAGAAAGTGGTCTGCTTGCGCTAAAAAATGGGATGAATGTCAAGTTGCTTTTTATGCAAGTAGCTGCCTTGAGAGCAAAATCTGAAATCCCAATTATATTGATGGGAAATTTCAATCAAGTAATGCAATATGGTGAGTTTCAATTCTTTAGGAAGTGTAAGGAGGTAGGAGTAGATGGGTTAATTTTGCCTGATATGCCTACTTATGTGTATGAAGAACAGTTTAAAGAATTGTTTGAGGAGTTGGATTTAGGGATTACTTTTTTGGTCGCTCCACAGACGGAGCCAGAACGATTGCGTAAAATTAATAGTTTGACGAGAGGCTTTGTTTATGTTGTTTCGAGTGCTGCTATTACGGGTGGGACTGGTGGTATTACTAATAGTCAAGAAGCCTATTTTAAGCGGATTACTTCTTTTGATTGGCAACATCCAACTTTGATTGGATTCGGAATAAAGGATAATTCAACTTTTGCGAAAGCTTGTCAATATGCCCATGGTGCCATTATTGGAAGTGCTTTTATCCGAGCTTTAGGGGTAGGAACAAACTTAAATCAGACCATAGCGAATTTTGTAAATGAAATTAAAAATAGAAAAGCATGATACTTCAATTAGAGCAAGATATTTCCGAAAAATCGGTGCAGCGTTTATTTGCTGTTTTGGAAGCCAAACGATATAAACCGATGAAAGTCAAAACTCAGGATGGTTCTTATATCATTGCCGTTGGTAAAGCGGATATTGATATCAGACAGTTTGGAGGATTGAAGGGTGTCAAGGATATTCATCGGGTAAGTGATGCCTATAAACTAGTATCAAAAAAGTGGAAGGTTGAGGCTACAAAAATTGATTTAGGAGAGGGTGTTTTTATAGGAGGAGGTGATTTTGCCATAATGGCTGGCCCGTGTTCAATTGAATCAGAAGCACAAATTGAATCCTCCATTGCACATCTAGTCCATAATGGAGTCAAGATTATGCGTGGGGGAGTGTATAAGCCTAGAAGTTCACCGTATTCCTTTAGAGGGTTAGGTATGGAGGGTTTAAAACTTTGGCATAAATTGGCGAAAGAGAATGACATCAAAATAATTACGGAAGTGATGATGGCAGAACAGATTGATGAGATGATGCCTTATGTAGATATTTTTCAAGTAGGGGCTCGAAACTCACAGAATTTTAATCTGCTGGACGCCCTTGGAAAGGTGGATAAGCCCGTCATGCTAAAAAGAGGAATTTCGGGGACAATGGATGAATTGTTACAATCCGCCGAATACATTTTTTCCAATGGTAATGAACGAATATTGCTATGTGAGAGAGGCATTAGGTCTTACGAAAATGCCTATCGAAACACCTTCGATATAAATGCAATTGCCATGTTAAAGGAAAAGACACACTTACCTGTAATTGCAGATCCTTCCCATGGTATTGGGGTCAGACAGTTTGTAGAGTCTATCGCTTTAGCGGCAACAATGGCAGGCGCAGATGGCGTAATTGTTGAAGTACATCAAATTCCTGAAAAAGCGCTATCCGATGGACAGCAAACCTTAGATTACCAGCAAGCCGAAATGCTGTTTGATAAAGTAGAAAGAACCAGGAAGCTATTTAAAGATTTTTGAACGGCTTATTTGAAGGTTTCACGTAGATAAGGCGATTGCTTATCTTTCATCAGTTTATGGTGAACTTCTACAAATTGTGGGTCCACTTTTTCTGCCCATACGGCTCTCCCTAAAACAAAACCTTGGGAATACTGCTCCCATGAATAGTATTCTTGTTGAGCTAGTCGAAGTGCACTTCCTAAGTAGTGTTCGGCTTCCTCTTTATTGATATAACCTAAACTATGGAAGGCTCTAATATTGTTAGCCATTCGTGCGTAATCCCAAGCACCTATGGGCGGTAATTGTCCCTTAATGTCAATTTCATTCTTGGCTTTAGATAATAAGGATATCAGTTGTATAGCATCATCAGTAAGCCCATCACGCTTGCCACTATTGAATATGCTTATTATTTCGTACAGATTCATTCTATGGCCTTCTAGTTGGAGCCATTTTAAATTTTTAATGGCACTATCATGGTCCATTACACTCCATGAAGATTTCCAATTCGCTTTTTCTTCCGCTGTATTCATGGAAGATACTTTCAATCGATCAAGTTCTAAATCACTAACAACCGAATAAGGAGCAGCGAGGAACATTCCTTTTTGAATGTCTTTTGAGATGGGGTCACTGGAATATTTAAGGTCCGTAAAATTGCGCTCTGACCAGCTGACACCTTTGTCTTTTTTCCTAAAAATAAATTTTAGTCCTACGATGACTATTCCAACCAATATACCGATAAGTGCCTCTTTCATGCTTTAATTTTTTACAAAAGTCCAATTAATAAAGTATATTGCTTTATACGTCTTAATAAGTGCCGTAGTTTCTTTTATATTTGCCGAATCTAAGGTAGCGATAAGATTAAAGCATTTTCTTTCTACGAATTAAGTAAGCTTGTAGTATTTCTCGAAAGCCTTTGTTTACATCGGCTTCGACAAAATCGATCTTGTATTGCAAACACTTCATTTTTAGATCTTCTGTGTAAGTTTGAACTTGTTGAGTGTAATATTCTTTGATTTGGTTGGGTTGTAATTTGATACGCTCACCGGTTTCTAGGTCTTCAAATTCGTAGGGACGATTCTCAAATTCAAAATTTATTTCTTTCTCTTTATTGACCACATGAAATAAAATCACTTCATGCTTACTATATTTAAGATGCTGCAAGGCAGAAAATAGCTCGTGTTGATGGCTCAAATCCTCAAACATATCACTAAAAATAATGACTAAAGAACGCTTATGAATGGAGTCGGCAATATTATGAATGGCATCGGCAGCATTAGTGGTTTTTCTAATATCCGTTTCTGCAAGCATTTTTTGCATAAAGACGGTTAGCATTTTCATCTGCTTAGTACTATTCTTAGCTTTTGTATGCGTTTCGATGCTTTCGCCAAAAATAGTAAGTCCAAATGCATCCCGTTGCTTTTGCAACAGATGCATGAGTGAAGTAGCGGCTAATGCCGAAAATTCTAATTTACTTAAATGGTCACCCGCTTCTGAAGTGGAGCGTAGATTCATAGAGGAACTATGGTCAATCACTATTTGACACCGTAAATTGGTTTCTTCCTCATATTTTTTGCTGTAAAGCTTATTGGTTCGGGCATATACCTTCCAATCAATGGTCTTGGTGGATTCCCCTTGATTGTATAAACTGTGTTCAGCGAATTCAACCGAAAATCCGTGAAAAGGACTTCGATGCAATCCAATGATAAATCCTTCTACTACTTGTTTGGCAAGTAATTCGAGATTGATATTTCTAGTTTGGTGCTTTTCAAATATATCCATGCGGTAAAATTAACGCTAAAAATGGGTATTGTGTTACTTATTGTGGATTTTTTGGTTGGACATAAAAAAAGGTCTATCATTTTTTTAATGATAGACCTATGAGGTAAAAGGGATTTTTGGCTAATTACTTTTTTCGTACACAACGTAGTCCAGCATTCCCGGGCTTCGTAGTCGTCATGTTTCCAGGTTCAGCCGCATTCTCGGTAAAAACCCATGTAGCAGCTGAAGTGGACATCAAAGCACAAGAAGAATTGATGTAATTTAATTTCATGTCGCGCTCATTAATTGCTTTTATTAGAGTGGACAGTTCCGCAGCAGTAGGTGTTCTCCAATCCTCGTGTCCAGCAAAAGTGGACTCCATACATTCGTTTGAAGGTTCAATAATACCTCCAAAACAACCCCGGTTATCATTTACCCATTCTAGATTAGTTTCCGTGTCAATAATTGTCTCCATGTTATCTGAGCCCGTTTTTACAGATTCAAAACGGGTGTCTGCTGGGGTTGTCTCCTCCTTTTTACAGCTAGAAACAAAAGCAGTAAACCCAACCGCCAAAAGTAATAGAAAAGAAAATGATCTTAATTTCATGTCGATTTATTTAAGTTAAATATGAATATCAAAGATGCGATTATCCCAAATAAATCTAATGTGACATTTGTCACCAACGTACTTATTAACATTGAAAATGTCGCTTATATGACTTTATATAGCAAAAATAACCGCTCCGATGACTGGGTATATCTTAATGCCTCTGTATCAAAAAACATGCATGTAAGAAGCTTAGCTTACGCAAAACGACCATCATTCATTTCAATCTTACGGTCACAAATAGCCGCTAGCTCTTGACTGTGTGTTACGATGACCATCGTTTGATTGAATTCATCTCTTAATTTTAACAAGAATTTATGTAATTCCTCAGAAGTCTGAGTATCCAAATTACCTGTGGGTTCGTCGGCAAAGATGACAGATGGGTTATTAATGACAGCTCTAGCTATGGCGACTCTTTGTTGCTCGCCCCCAGATAATTGACCAGGTTTATGGTCAAAACGGTCTCCTACTTCCAGAAAATCCAATATCTCTTTCGCACGTTTCAGCACCTCCGCTTCGGGTCTCTTTTGGATCCATCCAGGGATGCATACATTTTCTAAAGCCGTAAACTCTGGTAAAAGATGATGGAACTGAAAAACGAATCCAATATTATGATTTCTAAAATTGGCCATTTCTTTTGGCGAAAGCTGATCGGTGCGTTGACCATTGATGAATAATTGCCCCGTATCGGGCGTGTCTAGCGTGCCTAGAATATGCAAAAAGGTACTTTTCCCTGCTCCAGATTTTCCTACAATCGAAACCATTTCCCCTTTTTCAACTGATAGGTTGACTCCGTTCAAGACCTGAAGTTGACCATAAGTTTTGTGTATATCTGTAGATTGAATCATCATGGCACAAATGTACGAAATTATTATTTTCTATTTCAGGTTTATATACGGTGGTTGTAGAAATCAATTTTGAGAAAGCTAGAAGGAGGGCAGGTACCGCTAAGACGCTATGGACAGGCGGTGTGGAATCGGGATGCGGGGTATGTACCTTATGCCTATCCTTCGCGTCTCTGTGTCACCTTTATACCTATCCGTGAAAATCCTAAAAATCCGTGTCCTCCGTGTTCCATCCTCCTATCCCGCTCATGCCCATCTTAGCGCCTTCGCGCCCAATGCTGATCATGAGCCCTTAGGTTTTTTTCGAGCCAAGTTTGTACATTAATTCAATCAATTTTTTTTCTTCGACTTCCCAGTTATAGACAGATTGTGCCGATATGGCCATTTGGGATAAGCTTTCGTATAGAGTGGGGTTGTGTTGTAAATCATTGATGACTTGGGCGATGTTTTTAGGGTTCAAATCATCCAGTAAAAGTCCCATTGGATGCTGGCTTAAAATGGTGTGATACTCAGGAAAATTCATATTCAAAGAAGGGATACCCGCCATCATATAATCAAAAAATTTATTGGCTAGTGAGTAGAAATAATTCAAGCTATTTTCTTCTAAAAGATTGATACCCAGCCAACTATCATTTGTTATGTACATTAATTCTTCTGGCAATAAATATCCTTTGAAAATCACTTTAGATTCCAGCTGATTTCGCTTGACCAAAGACCTTAGTTCTGTTTCTATCTCTCCCATTCCCGCAATCCAAAACACCGCTCCTTCGATATACTGCATCGCTAAGATTGCGGACTCTAGACCTCTCCCTACATTCAAAACACCTTGATAAAGGATAATTTTCTTTTGTTTTCTAGTGGGTGTTAGAGATTTTAAAGTCGGAACATTGCGGATGATATGAAAGGTTTTTTTATACTTACCCTCCAGTACTTTTCCTAAGGTCTCTGATACCGTTAAGCATAGGTCAGCTCTGGGGATATATCTTTTGGCAATGAATGCCCAGATGGTTTTGACAATCGGTCGCCCAATTAGTTCTGGCAATTCTGTAAAGTATTCATGCGCATCATAAACTAACGTCTTGTTTAGTTTTTGACTGATTTTTGCGCAAGCAGGCAAGGTGTCCAAATCGACCGCATAGATAATATCCATTTTTTGTGCCAGTAGAAAACGCTTTAGCGCGTTATGGAAACCTAGATAAAACGCCTTTCCCTTCACCGCCTTTATTTTTAACCTGACTTGTTGGTAGGGCTTCTTATCCAAAGGCACGGAGTGCTGCTTTAAATAGCCAACTAAGGTCACTTTGAAGCCAGCATTGTGCAAGGAAGTACAAATACGAATCATTCGTTGATCGTACATCGGATCATTTGTAATCGTACAAATAATATGTTTAGGGTTATGACTGGGCATCGGCAATTATTTCATAATGAACACCCTTATACTCAAGGGTTCCCTCATCAATTAAAAATGAAATAGTCTCTCGAACCCTACCATGATGACGATACGAAAAAGAAGAAAGTATTTTCTTTTCATTCATTGGATTCCCCTTCAAAAGGGCTAAGATTTTTTCCTTGTATCTTTGGTAATCTTCTGGCGTTAATTCAATTTTATGCCGACCTAGACAGACGTCACATATCCCACAAGTTTTATCAGATTTTTCCCCAAAGTAATGAACGAGCAAAAGGCTTCTACATGACTTGTTATCAGCATATTGTATCGATTTGGTTATTCTTTCATGCATCCGATTTTTACGAAAGTTAAATGCCACCAAATCGATGGATAAATTGTCAACAGGAACTCGCTCTCTAAGAAAAGTTATGCGTGGGTTATCCGTTTGAGGGCGATAGTCTATGATGCCCGCTTTTGCAATATACTGAACTTGCTGTTGTAGCTTAGCAACAGAGATGTTTAAGAAATTGGCAATGGAAGATTCGTTTAGATCAACAAAATTTAAAAAGGCCTGACCTTGCGCACTGCGCAATAAGGTTTTGAGTAAATTTTCTACGTTTGGATTTTTTAATAAATAATCATAGACCACTTCTCGATCCACCTTAAACATCATGGAAGAAGGTAAATAAAAACTTTCAGACAGCACTAGCCACCCTTCTTGACCTAGCACACGAATGGCTTGCAGGGTCTGTACAATTTGTAACTTATACGTTTTGACAAACTTGACGATATCAAATTCAAAACTGGCTCCTTCTGGCGTGCCGACCCCCAGTTGATAAAAGTTAGATAAGGCAGCATAAGTTTGGCGTAAGACGGTCATGGAGGGAAAAGAAATGTCATGAATGTACGTTAAATTTTCGCGGTCTCCTTTATTGTAAAGCAAAACGGCATAGGATTTTAGACCATCCCGCCCTGCTCTCCCCGCTTCTTGATAATACGCCTCTAAGCTCTCTGGAAGGTCCATGTGTATGACCGCTCGTACATTGGATTTGTCGATGCCCATACCAAAGGCGTTGGTACTGACCATCACTCTCGTCTTGCCTGATTTCCAGGCATCCTGTTTGTTGGAGCGCACTTTCATTTCAAGCCCCGCGTGGTAATAATCTGCATTAATTTTATGCTTACGCAAAAGCTCGGCGAGTTCTTTGGTGAGTCGCCTATTTCTAGCATAGACAATAGCAGTGCCTTTGACATTGCGCAATATCTCCACCATCTTCTCTTCCTTTTGCTTTACGTAGGCAATGGAATAGGATAAATTATCTCGAATAAAACTACCTTGAAATAAAGAACCTTCTTTAAAAGATAGTTTTTCTTGGATATCTTTTGCGACTTCAGGTGTAGCCGTAGCCGTTAAAGCTAGGATGGGTGTGCCTTTCGACAAAAAAGCCCTTATCTCTGCTATCTTTAGATAGGAAGGTCTAAAGTCATAGCCCCATTGAGAAATACAGTGTGCCTCATCTACAGCCAAAATATTAACTTTCATGCGTTTAATTCGCTCAATAACCATCGTATTGAGCAATCTTTCTGGCGACAAATAAAGTAAATCTACTCCTCCATAAACACAATTGTCCAACAAACGATCGATGTCCCGAATGTGCATCCCGGAATAAATCGCTTCAGCACGTATGCCTACATTTCTTAAATTCTCAACTTGATCCTTCATTAAGGCGATGAGCGGTGAAATAACAATGGCGACCCCATCAAGTACTAAAGCTGGTACTTGAAAGCAAATGGATTTACCGCCTCCAGTAGGTAATAAGGCTAGAGTATCTTTACCTGCTATGATCGACTGAATGATTTCTGCCTGTAAGGGGCGAAAACTATCATACCCCCAATATTCTTTAAGTACTTGAAGTGGCGTGGACATGGCGCAAAGATAGTAAAAGAACCTCTCAAAAAGTCATATATTTTTGAAGAATGAATAGGGAATATTCGTGCAAATCATCTTTTTTTAGACAAGTTGAAGTTTAGTTAATAAAAAATTGCCTAATTAAAAATAAATGTACTACATTTGCCCTTGTTATGTTATTATGTTTTAAGCCTTGCTTGTAATTAATAGAATTTCTTTCTATTTTGTACAATTAGGGACAGCAACATAACTATGAGTCATCTAGCATGCTGAGAATTTGTGGTTATGTATTTTCCTCCAAGGTAAACCTTATAAATGTTTTGTCGATGATACAAAAATTAAACAAACTAGATAGAGGCATCTTAGATGTTCTTATCGGAGGAGCGAAAACTCCTTATGCCAAGATCGCTGCTAAATTTGGAATTTCTAACGGAACGGTTCATGTGCGGATTAAGAAATTAGAAAAAATGGGTGTGATTACGGGTTCTATGCTTCGGGTGGATTACAATAAACTCGGATTTTTGATTAAAGGATTTGTTGGAATCAACCTTGATAATGGTACTTCATACAAGGCTGTAATGACCAAATTGGAAAAAATACTTGAAGTCACAGATGCTTATTTTTCAACTGGAAAACACGGAATATTTGCTGAAACCAGATGTAAGGATCCACTACACATGAAAGAAGTTTTAACTAAAATCCAAAAAATCAAAGGGGTCTCTAGTACTGATAGCTTTATCGCGCTAGATGCGGGTATCGAAAGAGGCGGCTTGGTAAGCTAAGTAAGTTAAGTGTATTCTTAACGCACATGTAATATAGGCAAGAATGACCCCATTCTAACCTAAAAAGGGTATATTTGTACCTTAATTAAGCCCTGCTTGATGTATTTCATATCCAGCAGGGCTTTTTTTGGCTCCCTTTTTGCCTTTTAGGCATAGACCAAACCGATATGTTAATGAAACTGATAAAGTTTACCTTTTTACTTCTTGCTTTTTTGGTAGTGGGCAATATTCAGGCACAGGAGTATGGTGCTTATACAGGTATGCGGATACACATTACTTCGACTAGGATTATTTCAGAATCTAAGCGTTCTATAAAAATAGGCGTTATTTTAGCGAATACAGGTCGTAAAGATGTGCGTTTGCATTCTGGACTCAATAGAAAGGATGTTGTCTTTTCCTTTGGAGAGTCGTTCGAAAATGAAAAACTCGCCTTGTATAAAGATATAATCATCAACCAAATTCTTGATTTTAATACAACACTTCGGGCGGGACAACTCTTTTCTCCAAAAGGACTTAAAATTAAAAAAGCCTGGTTGCATGAAAAAGTAGCGCCTAGTAAAGCGGTTATGCTTGATCCCAATCATTTACCCAAAGAAAGCTTCAAACCTATCATTCTAGATCCAAATGATTTACCCGAAGAAAAGGCTAAACCCATTTTTCCAAAAGAGGAAAAAATAACGCAAACTAAACAAAAAATTATTCCGACTACACCTATCAACCAACCTGAAGAAATTATCATTAGTAAGATTCCCAAAAGTGAAGAAAAGCAGATTGAAGAACATCAAAATCCAAATCCGAAAAGCACTCCTACTAAAGTATTGAGTCCTATCGGTGAGTTGCCAAAGCCTGAAATGGGCATGCAATGTTTTGATTTACTAGTCGAAAATTTGACTGTCGAAAAAAATACTAGAAAATATACGATTCTTTCCTTCGATTTAATCAATAATGGAGCAGGTTCTTTTACGTTTAATCGCAAAAACCCCAAGCAAGAAAATCTAAGTATTAAGGCTTTTTTCGCTTCTATCCCTAGGTTGACGAGAGGCTCTTTGATTGCAGGCGGAGAACATTTCGATAAATTATTTAAAGAAAAAAAATTCACATTGGGTTTTGGAGAACATATCAAAGGGACCATTAAAATTCCTTTAGAAAAAATGACGAAATTTACACGGGTCATCATCTTGGAGGTAGATCCTTTTTCTGCTATTCATGAATGCGACAAAGTAAATAATGTTTCTACGGTTGTCTGGAAGGGCAACTAAATGGCCTTTACCCTATTCAATTTTCGTTCCTTTCATCGCTGATAAAATGGTTTTGTCCATGGCTCTCTGAGCCAGTGGTGAAGAGAAATCATTCAGTGTTTGTATTTGGACATTGATGGCATCTTTTTCTTCAGATTCCACAGCATTTTTTAAGGCATCTTTGTGTGCTAGCAATTGCTCAATCTCTTTTTTTGAAAAGATGGCTAGGTTTTGATTAATGAATTTGTCCGTAGCGTATAGAATTTGGTTGGCTTCGTTTTTGGCCTCAAGTAAAGCCTTGATATGCATATCTTCTTTTGCATTCCTGACAGAATCAATGAGCATCTTGCCCATTTCTGATTCAGAAATGCCATATTGAGAACGTATTTCGATCGTTTGTTCTACGCCTGACCTTTTTTCTTTTGCACTCACTTGCAGTATTCCATCTGCGTCGATGATAAAACCAATTTCTAGTTTGGGCAATCCTGCGGGCATAGGGGGGATACCTGTCAAAATAAATTCGCCAAGTTTTCGATTATCCCGAACAAGATTCCTTTCTCCCTGATAAATAGCTACTTTTAGTTTTGTCTGACCATCCACCGAGGTGGTATATTCTCGACCTACTTTTGTTGGTATTTTAGAATTTCTAGGCAGGATAACATCCATTAAATCACCTACTGTTTCTATTCCTAAAGATAGAGGTGTAATATCTAAAAGCAAGGCATCTTTATTATTTCCCGCAAGGATATCTGCTTGAATGGCTGCACCCAAAGCCACTGTTTCGTCTGGATTAATATAATCTTTAAACAGGGTGTCAGCCGTTTGCTTATTGGCATCCTTAAATAGATCATTCACTGCCTCTTTAACCAATGGGACTCTTGTTGAACCTCCAACTAAAACAATTGCATCAATGTCATTGGCCGTTAATGAAGCATCTTTCAAAGCATTATGGCAAAGTTCTATTGTTTTTGAAATCAAGGGTTGTATGGCGTTTTCAAATTGCTTTCGCGAAATGGTTAGGTTCATTCCTTCCAACTCTTGCGTGAAAATATCTTTTTCTGAGAGGCTACGCTTAGCTTTTTCTGCCGAAAGGCGAATGGTTTGCCCTAAGTTTTTGTTTTGTGCTAAGTCCGTTTCCGTAAAAATATTTTGCGCAAGCCAGAAATCAATAATGGC
>CAYRVZ010000006.1:0-11851 GCA_964427815.1 uncultured Saprospiraceae bacterium
GATTCTCCTGTTACGATTCAGTCGGAGGCGATTAAGACAGATGGTGAGGCACTATATCTTTCTTTTGATTATGCCTATACCGCGTATGATGATCAGTATGCAGATTCATTGAAAGTGACGGTAATTGATGTCTGTCAACCGGATAAAGAGATGGTTGTATTTTTGAAAGGAGGAACTGAATTAAAAACGATTACTGATTATGTTGATAATTCGTGGAAGCCTGTATCTACTGCTGATTGGAAGCATGTTTTTATTCCGATTAAGGGGTTTAATAATGGCACAGTGGCGGTGCAGTTTACGAATATTAATGGGTTTAGTAATAACCTGTATGTGGACAATATTAATTTTCGGACGGGGCATATTATGGCAGCAGATTCAGTCTGTATCGGTGTGAGCTTTTTTGATACTGATATTATGGGTAATAACTATCAATGGATATTTGATGGAGGAGACGTTGTAAATGGCAAAGTGCATTATGTTACATTCGATACGCCTGGTGAAAAAGAGATTCAATTAATTGTAGATACCGGTTATGGACTGGATACTATATATAAAACGATCCAAGTGTTGGACAAGCCAGAATCTGGGTTTAATTATGTTAATAATAACGGCATAGTTCAGTATGAGCCTACAACAATTGATGAGGTTTCTTTTTTTTGGGATTTTGGAGATGGAACCATCAGTACCGTGCAGAATCCTTCTCATAATTTTACGAACGGAGAGTTTACGACCTGTTTGATTGTTTCAAATGATTGCGGAAGTGATACGACATGTCAATCAATTGTCGTGACCTCTTCTATTAATGATATTCAAAATACTTTTGAAGGAATACTGCTTGCGCCAAACCCGACAACTGATTACTTAAACTTATCTAATGTCGGAAAAGAAAATTATTCCTTTGAGGTGGTTTTGTTTAATGCAATCGGACAAGTTGTATTGCCTATCGGATTAGTGGATTTGAAAAGTGGTACACAAACGGCTATTGATGTGAATGCATTGGGGGCTGGTGTTTATTGGTTGAAACTAATGGATACGGGCAAAGTAGCTTATATTAAGGTTGTAGTGAATTGATGTTCACTCCGCCTTCGCCGCTTCCATTCGTACCCTCTACGGGACTTTTTAGGCTGCCGTCTTTAAGTATCTGTTGATTTTTGAATAGACATTATTCTACCAGAAAACGATATACGACCACTTCTTTGCTGTTTAATAATTCTGCAAAATAAATACCACTAGGCAATTCACTAATATCCAATGATATCTTACTTTTATTTTCCGAAAGGATTTTTGCCGCAAGGGGACGACCGAGTAGATCCGATAATTGTATTTTGTGCGTAGTATTAAAATTAGCTGGTCGTATTAAATCAATCTGATCATTGGCAGGATTAGGGTAGGCAGTGCCCTTTGTGTAGGTAATTTGATTAGTATTGACGATTTGATTGTAATACATGGAATAAGCTTTTGCTAAAAAAGCACTCAAATCTGTGGAGGTTGCATCGTTAGATTGTATGACAACGGTTAATTGAGTTTCAGGATCAAAAAACCCAAGAGAACTATATAGGATATAGCCTTGATGGCCAATAAAACTTTGTTGCCCATTAGATATTTTCATGAGTCCTAAACCATATTCTATATCACCAGCCTCCACAAAACCTTTCATCTGTGTCAGGCTAGTTGGGGATAGTACTTGACCACTGAGTAAGGCATTTAACCATTTAGCTACTTGCTCGGGTTTTGAGAAGTATGCACCTGCTGCCCATGCCGTAGAATAGATAGAAATGGGGGTTATATTGAGTGCATCCAAATCGACTTTTGTCTGAAAAACACTATTAAATATCCATACATGGGCGATGTCCCCAGAAGCAGTTTCGTAAGGGTTTAAAAATAAATCTTGTAGCCCAATAGGTTCTAGTATTTTTGTTTTGACGGCTTCATGATAACTTAAGTTGGTTACTTCCTCGATGATTAATCCTGCCAAAATGTAGTTCGTGTTAGAGTATTTCCAGCCTGCACCAGGAATGAAGTATGCCGTATTGACAAATGTATTGAGTACTTCATCTGGTGACCAGATTCTAGAAAAATCTTCTCGCATACTATCAAGGATATTTGGATGTTCTAAAACATCAAAGGCGCCGCTTTTATGGTTTAGTAATTGACGGATGGTGATAATCCCAGTAATATTAGGATAAGCTGGAAGGTAAGTACTGATGAGTTCGTCCAAGTCCACCAAACCTTCCTCTTGTAATTTTAAAAGGCAAGCAGCTGTTATCGATTTCGATAATGAACCCATGCCTAAATACATATCCGTTGTCATCGGTGTGTTCAAATGAGAAATCCCCGTTGCGCCATTCCAACTATCTCCATTTTTCGCTAACACAGTTGCAGAAAGCCCCTTGGAATCTAAGGAATCTCGTAGATACTCTAATGCCATTTGAAAACTATCCGCTAATGCCATCGGAAATTCCCGATTGGTCTCCAGGTTTTTTGGGCGCATGCCTTGTGGAATGGTCAATGTCGTTTGAAACCTTGGTAAGTTCGGTTCATTTAATAGTGGCGTAGTTTGGGCTTCCGCAAAATTAAAAATGAAGAGCAGGATGAGGGTCTTGAAAATGATAGGCATGGCTTTTTTTTTGTAAATATAAGGGTTTTTGATAATTAATATTTAGACCACCTCCGCGACTACAAATATACTGCCTGCCACAATAATCAAGTCATTTGCTTGGGCTTTACGCTTAGCAGCATTAAGGGCGTGACGAACAGTAGAATAGCTTTTGCCTTTGACGCCCTTTGTTTCGGCAATGGCTTGTAACTTTTTAGCTTCTAATCCCCGAGGGATATTGGCTTTCGCAAAATGGTAATAGGCCTTTTTGGGAAGAATGTCAAAAAGATAGGAAGGGTCTTTATCGTTGACGGTGCCTATTATAAAGTATAAATTCTGGTAGGGAATGGTTTTTATTTCCGCAGTTAGCAGTTTTAAGCCCGCCTTATTATGCGCACTTTCTGCAATGATTAACGGGGATTCTCCAAGTATCGTCCAACGTCCAATATAGTGGGTCTGGATCCGAATATCACGAAGCCAGGAAGGGTTGAAGGGTAATAGCGGAAGACTGGTATTATCCAACAAGGAAAAGGCAGCAAGAGCCGTACGTAAATTTTTGGATTGGTATGCGCCACTTACGTCCGTATGAAAGTTATGTTTTTTATCTTTAATTGTGAGCGTCCCATGGAGACCAGAATAATTCCTTTTTTGAATGTTGATTTTTATGTTTTTTTCCGCAAGGAAAAGAGGCGCATCTACTTCTTTTGCCTTACGGCGAAAAACAGGCAGCACCTCCTTTTGTTTTTCGCCAATTAAAACGGGAATACCTTGTTTGATGATGCCAGCTTTTTCAAAGGCTATTTTAGGTAATGTATCCCCTAGTATATTTTGGTGATCCAAACTGATATTTGTAATAATGGAGAGTAGGGGAGTGATGATATTTGTTGAATCTAGTCGTCCACCAAGACCCGTCTCAATAAGGGCGACATCCACTTCTTCATCTGCAAAATACCGGAAAGCCATGGCAACGGTTACTTCAAAAAAAGAGGCTTCTATTTGCTCAATTGTATGCTTGTTATTTTGAACAAAACGGGAGACCTTTCGCTTGGGGATAAGTTGCCCATTTATTTTGATTCGTTCCCGAAAATCTCGATAATGTGGTGAGGTATATAACCCAACTTTTAAACCACTACCCATGAGTAAAGCTGCCAGTATATGCGTCACGGACCCCTTGCCATTAGTGCCTGCGATATGAATCGTTTTGAATTGCCGATGGGGATTTTTCATGGCGGACATCAGTTTGGTAATGTTCGTTAAATCCTTTTTAAAAGCTTGATTCCCAATGCGTTGAAACATGGGGAGGCGTTTGTATAGGTAAGCTAAAGTGTCAGAATAAATCATTGAATTATTCTTTTTTGATAAAAAATTCGATGGACTTTGCCCTAAAATGTAGATTGGAAATGAGGCTAGGTTGTTTTTTAATTTGGATGGGAAGCGTGTTATTTTTGCTGCCAATTTTGACAGTAGAAAAATCAGCAACTAATTGAAAGTCATTAGGTTTTATATTATCAAACTCGCTCAATGGAACCGCAAAAGTAATTTTAATTTTATCTGGAAATACGCGAACAGAATCTTTTGTGTTGAGTAGTTCAATGGGGACAAAAAACGATTTTTCTGTTACTTGTTCGGCAGTCAAACTTAAGGTTACTTCGGTAGGTCGAAAAGAGAGCGTTTGTGTCTCATTCAATAGGTTTAGCGTTCCTGTCAGTGTTTGAGTTTTTTGGAAGTTGGGTTGCCAAGTTTCTGTCTGTATAAAAGTAAGTTTTTCTAGAATCTGCCTAGGGCCTGCGACCCATACAGAATCTGGAGAGGCTGTTGTTTCTCCTTGTAGAACTAAGCCAGGTTCTAGTTTGGGGCTGACCATGGGCTTTACCCATAACATTTTTTGACTGTTATGATCGATCTGTAGGACAAAATGGTCAGGAGTAAAATCTACTATTTGGGTATTCGATGGAAAGTGCCTCTCTAGCCGATTTAAAATTTCACGACGATTCAAGAGGGTTTCCCCTATTGGCAAATCATTTGTTTCTAGGACTATTTTGTTCTTAGCCGTTCCAAATAAAGACCATCCTTCACCTTCATAAGTGACAAGGATTTTTGATGGGGGCGGACTAGCCCAAGATAAAGTGTCCGCAATTTCCCATACAATTTGTAGGTCACTAGAGGTTCTATACTCTTTGGATAGTTTTACAACAAACCAAAAAGTAAAAGCCAAAAGAAAGCAGGCAATAATAATGACTCTTTCTTTGGTAAAGAAGACACGCGTAGTTTCTTTATTGAGCGGCATGGGTGTCAACGACTTCACCGGTATTCACTTTTTGTAGGATTTCGGTCATTTCTCTAGAAATACTGCCCCTAAAGAAACGAACATAATTCTTTTGCCCAGTCTGAATGGTGACGATATTATCCTCTATTTTAGAGATTTTACCGATTAGACCGCTATCTGTGACTACATCGTCTCCCTTGGACAAGCCTTCACTAAATCCTTTTTGTGCTTTTGCTTTCTTCGCTTGTGGACGAATCATGAAAAAGTAAAAAACAAGCACCATGCCTATGAGTGGTAGATATTCCATAAGTTATTTTTTTTCGTTTACGTAGCCGCGAAGATACAACTTTACTTTGTTTGGATAGCTATTTGCCACAACTGTTATGGGCTTGTTTTGTCGATTGGGTTTGTTGGCAGTATTGAAGGTTATCACAATAGAGTCCCTTTTTCCTGGGGGTAAGGGGATATCTTTGTTATAATGAGGCACCGTACAGCCGCAAGTGGAATGTGCAACTTTTAGCATAAGTGGTTTTTTGCCCGTGTTTTGGTAATGAAAAGTATGATTGACAATATCTCCTTCTTCCACAGTCCCAAAATCAAATATCGGATTGTCGAAAGTCATTTTTGCCATGGCATTGGTATCCGCATGCTCATCAAGGATACTATCCTCAATTCGGATAATTTCTGAATAATCACCATCCGCTCTTTTTACGGGCTTGACCACACGTGTATCTTTTTCAGTCGTGTGGGTGGAGGTGTTCTGGCAGCTTGTCCAAACCAAAAGTAAGACAGTTAAATATTTCATGCTGAAGGGGTTTGTTATAGTTTATTCCACTTGCGTAATTGAGCCACTACGGCCCTAAAATCTTTGTGCAATTCTGCTTTAAAAGTTAAACGTTCATTGGTGGTTGGGTGGTATATGCCTAATGTATAGGCATGCAAAGTCGTCCGGGTCATCAAAGGCCTTTCCTCTTCATGCTTAGCTAGATTTAGCCGTTTTTTCTTTATGAAAGATAACTTGAATTCAGTTTTGTTACCATATAGAAAATCAATGGCTAATGGATATCCAATTGAAGTTAAATGTACCCGTATTTGATGTAAACGTCCTGAGTGTATGTTTGCTTCAACTAAGGTGTAATACTTGAATTTCTCTAAGATCTTATAGCTGGTTTTGGAGGCTTTACCTCTTTTAGCAATGACCATCTTATTGTATCGGGTCATCGAAGGGGCGAGTGGTTTATCAATAATGCCTTCTTCTTGGATCATTTTGCCCTCCACTAATGCTAGGTAGGTCTTTTCAACATGTCTTTTTTCAAAGGCAATGCTCATCGTTCTATGTGCTGCGGCATTTTTGGCAAAAAGAATAATCCCACTTGTCTCTTTGTCTAGTCTATGTACAATGAAAATTTTACCATACTTCTTGTTGAGCATGGTCAAAAGGTTGGGCTTTTCGGTAGAATGCCGATCTGGAATGGTCAACAATAACGCTGGCTTATTAAGAATGACTAAGTCGTCGTCCTCAAATATGATGTCTAATTTAATTCGTTTCAAATGCTCTTTTTGGCAAAGATACAATTTTTTCCTTTGGGCAAAATTCATTAGACTTACTTAATCCGAAGTGTTTTAATAAAATCTAAAATCCTGACTGAAAATAAAGTAGCAGAGCAAATTATGAATTTACTCTGCTACTTTTTTAATGAAAGTTTAATATTTTATAAAACGAATGGTCTGTATTGCACCAGGACCAAAAGAAATACGAGCCACATATTGTCCTTGCGGAAAAATGGACGCATCAATTTCTAATTCCGTCGTTTCAGGTGATATTTTAGTATCGAATACCTTTTGTCCAGAAAAATTATAAATCGTCACAAGCCCATGGGCCCAACTAGGTTCAAAATTCAGCACCATCATATCTTTCACATTCGTAGGATTGATGGATGTATGCCCAATCACTACCTCTGTTGTCACAACATCAAAAGAAACGGTGTGCCCATCGAAATCTGTTTGTGATAAGCGGTAGTAGTTCATTCCACGCTTTGGATTCTTGTCAATAAAAGTATATTGCTTAGTAGTGCTGCTATTATCAGCCCCAGATACATACCCAATTTGTGCAAATAATCTGCCATCCCTAGAGCGTTCTACAGTAAAGAAATCATTGTTTGTTTCGGATGCGGTTTCCCATTTTAGCTCAACATTTCTTCTTTGTTGGCTTGCGCTAAAAGAGTTGAGCTCTATGGGTAAGGGTGCAAGTACTGTGATTATTTCTTGAATGTATAAAGGAGATTCTCCAACAGGCTCAAATTTAACGTATTTATACGGAAGTTCTAGACCTATATTCCTGCTGTAAATAGAATTGGACGCGACTACTTTAGTACTAATAAGGTGCCAAGTAATTGCATCATTTGACTTGTAAAGTTTAAAGCTAGCTTGTTGTTGGCTTTTATTTGCGATTATATACGAGAAGTGGGTTATTTTTTGTGTGAACTTAGGAGATCTGACGAAACCCGCCCCACTAAAGTAGGCGCCATGGTCAGCTGGATTACTGTCACGGATTATTTTTTTAACACCATCATATACATACCATCCATCAACATCATAGGCTGTATGTCCAGGTGCCACAGGAACCGTACTCCATGTTCCTTCAAATTTTTGATCCGTAACTTGTGCAGAAAGGGCGATAGTGCCGATAAGGAACATAAGCCCCAATAGTAAAAATTTCTTCATTTTTTGAATGTTTGTTTGTAAATGAGAAACTTGGTTGGCTTACGAATACAAAGTAACAGGACTTTACTAATTATAACGTACTCCGAATGGGGTGTTTTTGAATTGGCTAATTATTGATATGTATAAACTGCTCATCTTGTTGGGGCGTTGCAATGTAGGTGGAAGCGCTGAATTAGGGTTCTCAGAATTCAACCAAAAATAACCACAATTCACCTGAATGAGTCAAAAAAGCCCAAGAAAAAAGGCATCTTCAAAATGCCTGAGGTGAAAATTGCCTTCGTCTTGGTATATCACAGACACATAATCAAAACGGATTTCCCAGTCATGGCCGATCTCCTCCATATAGGCAGAGGCAGCATCAGAAAGTAAACGTTTCTTCTTATCCGTGATGAATGCTTCTGGCGCACCAAAATAGTCCGTAGAACGGGTTTTTACTTCAATAAATACCAGTATTTTCCCATCTTTAGCGATGATGTCAACTTCGGCTCGTTTGTACCGCCAATTGGACTCTAGGAGTTCGTAACCTTTTTCCGAAAGGAAGGTAGCCGCAATCGCCTCTCCTTGTTGTCCCGTATGAATGTGACTGACCATTTACGTAAGTTTATATTCGATACGCATTTCTTTTAAGGTGCGGGTTAGTTCATTATCAATAGTGACTTTAGTTTTTTCCGAAAGGAATTGGACTACTTGCCTGTTCTTCGGGTCAATTACTTTGAAGCGCAAGGTCTTATTGCCCGTGTTTTCTTTGAAAAGAGTTTCTAATTTGTCCATCAATTTAGGTTCAATTTGGGCAAGCGGAAGTTGAATTTCGATGGTTGAGGTCTTGTTGAGCAAGAGGGTCGATAATAAGGTGACATTGCTTACTTTTAGCACCCAATCATTGCGGTATTTATCATGCCGAATGGTCCCTTCGACAAGGACGCAGGAGCCTGGTTTTAATATTTTACCGTATTGCAAATAGTCATCCCGAAACAAAGCTATCTCTGTACTACTCGCATAATCTTCTAAGGTGAAGAACCCAAATCCATCCCCTCGTTTAGAAATACGATGATTTTCTCCAGCCACAAATGCAGCCATCTTGACCTGAGCATTCCTAAATTTATCCATTCGGTCAATCGGACAATTCGCAAAGTTCTTAACTTCCACTTTGAAGTCGTCTAGTGGATGACCGCTAATATAAATTCCGGCCACTTCTTTTTCATGGTCTAGCTTTTGCATCAGATTCCAAGGAGGACAATCAGGTGGGGTCGGCTGCTGTACCATGGCATCTTCAGACGCACCAAAAAGCGTATTGGCAGCCGTTGATTTTTGATGTTGGTAGGCTTGTCCATATTTTAAAAGATGTGCGAGAAAAGGCACTTTTTTATCGCTTTCGCAAAAATATTGAGCTCTTGATAATTCGGTATGATAGTCGAATGCTCCACCATAGATTAAGCTTTCTAATACTCTCTTATTCATTGCTTTAGAGGAAAGTCTTCGTACTAAATCATAGGGGCTTTCAAAGCGACCATTGTCTTTCCTTTCTTGTAAAATCTCTTCAACAGGACCTTCTCCTACACCCTTTAAAGCAGATAAGCCAAATCGAATTTTTCCTTCATTGTTCACGGTGAAGTTCAAGTGACTTTCATTAATGTCAGGTCCCAATACTTCTACTTCTATATCTTTGCATTCTCCTAGAAAGAACCTCAATTTAGTAATATCGCTTTTCGAATGGGTCATGACAGAAGCCATAAATTCAGCCGTGTAATTTGCTTTGAGGTAACCAGTCTGATAGGCCAAAATAGCATAGCACGCTGCATGCGATCGGTTAAAACCATAAGAGGCAAATCGCTCCATTGTTTTAAACACATCTCTGGCTTGCTCTTCTGGAACGCCTTTTTCTGCTGCTCCTTTGACGAAGATGGCGCTTTGCTTTTCCATCTCTTTAAGCTTCTTCTTGCCCATTGCACGCCGTAAAATATCCGCTTGTCCGAGTGAATAGCCACCCATTATTTGAGCAGCTTGCATGATTTGTTCCTGATAAACCATGATGCCGTATGTGGGTTTTAGTATTTCTTCTAAGAGTGGATGCGGGTATTTTACCACCTCATCACCATGTTTACGCGCGACATAGGTGGGGATGTTATCCATCGGACCTGGACGGTATAGTGCCGCCATGGCTATTAAATCTTCGATATCCGTGGGCTTTAGACTGCGAAGGTGTTTGCGCATTCCGTCTGATTCAAATTGAAAGACACCGACCGTATCGCCATTTTGAAATAGCCTATAGGTAAGCTCGTCATCCATCGGGATTTTATCCAAATCAATCCGATGATCTTCTCCGTGGCTGATAACAATGTTCTCAACGGCATCTTTTAAAATGGAGAGTGTTTTTAGGCCCAAAAAATCCATTTTTAAGAGGCCTGCATCTTCTACATATTTGCCATCATATTGCGTGACAAATAATTCTGAACCTTTGGGTCTGCTGACGGGGATGAACTCCCGTATATCCTTGGGAGCAATGATGACACCTGCTGCATGAATACCTGTATTTCTGACGGATCCTTCTAGTGAGTGAGCCATTCTAAGCACCTCTCCTTGCAGATTGTTTTGTTGGGATATCTCTTGTAGTTCTTCAATGTTGACCATGTCTTCGGCTGGATAATCCTTCGATAATTCCTTGATGGATTTGACCAAGATGTTTTTTAGCTTAGTACCCGGTTTTAAAGGAACTAATTTGGCTAGTCGATCCGCTTCACTTAAATGTAATTCCATCACCCGTGCTGTATCTCTTATGGATGATTTAGCTGCCATCGTACCATATGTGATGATTTGGGCAACCTGATTTTGACCATATTTTTGTACCACATAATCAATGACTTTTTGACGACCTTCATCATCAAAATCAATGTCAATATCGGGCATAGAAATACGCTCTGGGTTTAAAAATCGCTCAAATAGTAGATTGTAACCAATTGGATCAACATTGGTGATGCCTAAGGTATAGGCAATGGCAGAACCTGCTGCAGATCCACGTCCTGGGCCCACCCATACCCCTAGTTCTTTGGCGGCATTGATTAGGTCTTGGGTGATTAGAAAATACCCTGGAAAGCCCATATTGTCAATGATGCCAAGTTCATGGTCTAGTCGCTCTTGAATGGAGACAGATAGTTCTCCGTATTTCTTTTTAGCTCCTTCATAGGAGAGATGGCGTAAGAGGTCCGTCTGGTTTTTAAACCCTTGCGGAATGTCGTAGCTAGGCATCAGAATATCTCGGGTCAAGACGGGGGCTTCTATCTTTCCAAAAATCTCCATGGTGTTTTCGATCGCTTCTGGAATGTCACTAAATAAATCGGACATTTGTTGGGTCGTCTTAAAGAAGTAATCATCACTAGAAAACTTAAAGCGCTTTTCGTCTGAAAGAAAACTACCGGTATTCACAGAAAGTAATATCTCGTGTGGTTTTGCATCTTTTTCTTCAAGGTAATGTGAGTCGTTTGTGGCGATGACTTTTAGGTTGTACTTCTTCGCAAAACCTATTAAAATTTGATTGATGTCTTCTTGGCTAACTCCCTTATTGTCAATGTTTTCTAATCCTCTATGTCGCATTATTTCGATGTAGTAATCCTCTCCAAAAACATCTATCCACCATTGTAATTCTTGCTCTGCTCCTGCGACATCTCCATTCAAGATCATTTGGGGGATCGTGGCTGCTAGACAGCAACTAGTCGCAATTACTCCTTTACTGTGCTTTTCTAATACCTCCTTGTCTATACGTGGAAAGGACCCATACAATCCCTCGGAATAACCGATTGAAGAAAGCTTGGCTAGGTTGTGGTAGCCTTCTTGGTTTTTTGCCAAAAGTAATTGGTGTTTCCTAGAGTCTCTTTTTCCTTCGGATTTTTTAAAGCTATGGATATGGCGGTTTTCGACTAGGTAAAACTCGCAGCCTACTATGGGCTTTAGACCTGCTTTATTGGCTTCTGCCACAAATTCAAATGAACCAAACATATTACCATGGTCGGTGATAGCAACTCCTTGCATGCCATCTGCTACAGCCTTCTTCATCGTCCCTGAGATGGAGGAAGCGCCGTCTAATAACGAATAGGTCGTGTGGGAATGCAGGTGGATAAATTTTGACATAGGGTTGTAGTAGTTTAGGCAAAGGTAGTGATAATTATTTGTTCAATTTGTCCTACGGACGTTGATTTGCCTTCGGCGTTCAATTTGTCCTACGGACGTTGATTTGCCTTCGGCGTTCAATTTGTCCTACGGACGTTGATTTG
>CAYRVZ010000006.1:11951-27432 GCA_964427815.1 uncultured Saprospiraceae bacterium
CCTACGGACGTTGATTTGCCTTCGGCGTTCAATTTGTCCTACGGACGTTGATTTGATTTAGGCGTTGATTTGTCCTTCGGGCGTCCTACTCCTTGTAGCCATGCAAATCCGTGAAATATGTTTTCTCTGTGTTCCGAGTTCCCCTCCTTATTTCGGTTCTTCTAATTCAATGTCAAAGACTATCTCTTTATTGGAACGAATGACGGTCAACTTGATGACGTCCCCTACCTTGAAATCTTCTAAAGCTAGTTGTAATTCATCATTTGACTTGATTTCTTGACCATTGAGACCTACGATTACATCGCCAAGATAAATGCGGTTGTACTTATCGACCATGGTGGGTCTGATGCCTACCTTTTCAGCGTTACTGTCCTTGTATACATGATATACGACAGCGCCATTGATACCTTTGAAAGCGTGTGCTAATTCAATCCCTAATGATGGCCGCTTAATTTTTCCATATTTGATTAATTCAGGTACAACCCAATTGACAACGCCCGCCGGAATAGAAAATCCAATACCCGCCGAAGCTCCAGAAGGACTGTAAATAGAGGTGTTAACCCCAATTATTTCACCACTTGAGTTTAATAAAGGACCACCCGAATTGCCAGGATTAATAGCGGCATCTGTCTGGATGACTCCACGTATGGGCGCGCCCGTTTGTGACTCTATCTCTCGGTCGAGTGCACTGATAACCCCAGTTGTGAGCGTCTGATCTAATCCAAAGGGGTTGCCTATTGCCATGACAAATTGCCCAACTCGTAGGCTATTAGAATTCCCTCGATGGATGGGGTGCAAGTCCTCTTTTTTTGCTTTGATCTTGAGTACGGCAAGGTCTTTTTCTGGCGCGACTCCCACTAGAGTTGCTTCCCAGGTGGTTTGATCCGATAAGGTCACCTGAGCTCGGTCGGCCCCTTTGATTACGTGATAATTGGTAACGATGTGTCCGTTTTTATCCCAGACAAAGCCAGATCCTGTCCCACGGGGTATTTCTTGAATGTTTCGAGACCAATAGTCTTGACGCATATTGGCGGTGGTGATAAAGCAAACGGAAGGGGCAGAAGTTTCAAACAACTGAATGATGGCTTCTTCTGTACTGTTCAAGGTTTTAGAAAAATTTGAGCTGGTAGGCTTTTCATTGACTAAAATGCCTTTTGGTGGGTTATCTCTATTGGAATGTGCGTTATCTCTTTTGTATGTCAAAAAAGTGCCTCCATAAATGGCAGCTATTATAAAAAAAAGAAGTCCAAAGATCTTTAGGTTTTTCATGTCCTGTTGTTTGTAAAGATTACAACTTGACTAGAAAATTATTCAGGTAAAACAATAATACTTTTGCTTTGAATGTGCCCCGACTTAGAAACTAGTACAAGCTGATAAACGCCTTGCGGAAAATGTTGAATGTCAACGGTCTTGTGCTCTTTGGGTTGAAGACTCCATTGCTCCAACTGACCACCATAACAATCAAATATTGAAACGGTTTGATGCACGTCCCTATTATTTTTTAATACAAAATAATTTTGAACAGGGTTGGGAGAGATAGATATAACAGGTTCATTGTCAATATCATCAATAGCAACGATTGTCTGCCACCTTGCCATAAACTCTTGTAAAAAGATATTGGCAATGTCTGCGTCATGAATAATAAGGGTGTTTTCATCGTTTTTATACTCCGCAGAGTACGACCAATTATGCGAACCTGTAATGACAGTAGGGTCTGAATCTGAATTAGCATCTATAATGGCGTACTTGTGATGTAGAAACCGGTCTTTCTCATCAAAGTCATATACGGGGATATTAGCCGCTTGAAATTGATTAGTGGCTGTGCCATTGTATTGACTTTCGATGAGTCCTTGGACAGGAGCTTCCATGTCAAAAATGACATCCTCTAGGTCGTCATGTGTAAAAACCAATAGCCCAAATTTAAGGTCATTATCTGTTGTCTTTAGCGCATCCACCATGTGCTGAGTGGTCTGGTCAGAAGGGGAGAAGTATGATTCTACTTTTGTACCGTTGATGAATAAAATATGGGGCGTATTGTCTATTTTTTTATTGCCCATTTTGCTTTTACTTTCATCGGGTTGGTCATAGGGTCCTCCCCACATTTCTTCAAACTCCATGGTGTATATTTCCGCAAGGCTCTTATCTTGAATAGAAATCATATTATTGTATCCTTCGAATAAATTAGATTTAGTAAAGTTATATGCGCCCATGACAACCAATGCTTTATCCTCTATTTCTTTATCAATAATTAACCACTTGTTATGCATGATTCCGTTGGTTTCTGCATAGAGTAATCCAAAGTTCAAATTTGTATTCAAGCTAAAATTAGACTGCGAACCTTCTGCTATATAACGCACACGAACGCCATCAGCCGCAATTTGTTTGAGTGCATTTACATATCCTTTTCGATTGATGTTGTACATACAGATATCCAACGTTTTAGTGGCTGACAGAATGTATTGTATCATTTGGTCTTCGAGCGCGGTGGGCGAATTTGTTTCCGGCGCCGAACCATTTGAAAAAGAATCATCAACAGGAAAATTAAAAAAGACTTTCATTTCGCCAGAAGAGGTAGAAGAGGTTATAAAAGGCTTTATATCTGTCGTATAGGTGCTGGCTAGATCTTTGACTTCAAATTGGCAATAATAGACCGTCGAAGGCATAAGGTTCTCTAGGGTTAGTGATGGTTCACCAGCGCCAATGGCTCTAATTTCTGTTAAGTCATTTGGCGAAAGCCCCCATTTTAAACGACCTTCTGTGTAGGGGGTATTCGTCGCCCATTGAAAAGTCATGGATTGAGCAGTGGCTGAAATCAATTGGGGTTCAGTTGTAAAGTGTAGGTTTTGACTCCATACAAAATGACTGAGTAGCAAAAAAAGAGGCAATAATAGATGTCGCATGAGCATTGTTATAACAATAATACTACGAAGGTCGGAAATTTTTAGGTATCGGTGGTCATTTTTAAAGCTGAATGTAAGTCTTAGAAGTGATCGAGCAAGGTTAACTAAGAATTAACCCAACAAATCAATTATTATTCCGATATTTGAGCAAACAAAAACTAACCACATGAAATTGACCTTTTTCTTTGTTTTATTACTGTCTGGTTCTTCGATCTTTGCGCAAGACAGATATGAAGTTGTACATTTTGGATTTTATAATTTTGAGAATCTTTTTGATACCTTGGATACGAAAGATGTAAGAGATGAATCCTTTTCGGTTCACGGCGACTTGCAATGGAATACACCAAAATATTATGAAAAGCAAGGTCATATTGCGAAAGTAATTAGTGAAATAGGTGTCAATACAAATAAGGACGGTCTGGCGTTTTTTGGGGCTGCTGAAGTTGAGAATCGAAGTGTTTTAGATGATTTTGTAAAACAGCCAGCTATTGCAAAGCGTAATTACCAAATCGTACAATTTGACTCACCCGATAAACGAGGTATTGATGTAGCCCTCTTATATCAGGCTAAGTACTTAGAGGTATTAGAAACCACCACCTACCCCTTGATACTGATCAATGATGACGGTACGGAACATCCCTCAAGAGACGTTTTATATGTAAAAGGAAAACTGTTGGGAGAGCCGATACATATTTTTGTTAATCACTGGCCTTCAAGAAGTGGCGGTGAAGCAAGGTCTAAACCTAATAGAATGAAAGCTGCTGGTATTTGTAAGCGCCTGACAGACTCTATCTATGAGGTTGACTCCAAAGCGCAGATTGTAATAATGGGAGATTTGAATGACGATCCGATTAGTGATTCGGTTAAAAAAGTGTTAGGCGCAAAAGGAAAAGCAAAGAAAGTAAAGAAAAAGGGTTTTTATAATCCCTGGTTGAAGTTATTCAGGAATGGTGAAGGAACGTTGGCGTATCGTGATGCATGGAGTTTGTTTGACCAAATAATAGTGTCCGAATCTTTTTTGAATCCCACTAAAAATGGTTTTCAGTACTATAAGGCGAGTGTCTTTAACCCAAAGTATTTGATTCAAAAACAGGGGAAGTATAGAGGCTATCCATTTAGGACTTTTGCAGGAGGTAAGTATATCGGGGGATACAGTGATCACTTTCCAGTTTATATGACGGCTATTAGGAAGGTTGCAAAATAGTATAAGGATATTTATAATAGAAGAGGAAGGTCTAATTTAATATTCCTACCTTTACCCTTGTGGAAAAAGATTTTAAGGCACTTGAATTAAATGATGATTTTCGTTTTGCGCTCAATGAAATTGAACGGGAAGGGAAGAATTATTTTATCACCGGAAAAGCAGGTACAGGGAAGAGTACTTTCCTCAATCTTTTACGCAATACGACTCGTAAAGAAATGGTGGTCTTAGCCCCTACGGGAGTGGCCGCGATCAACGTGAAGGGGCAAACGATACATTCCTTTTTTGGCTTTGCGCCACGGTTGTTGACACTTCGTGATATTAAACGTGTCTATGAAAAGAAGCGTCGATTATATACTCAAATGGAGATTTTAGTCATTGATGAAATTTCCATGGTACGGGCTGACATGCTGGATAATATCGATAGGATGTTGCGGGTCAATAGAGATAACCCATTACCTTTTGGCGGAGTACAAGTCGTGTTAGTTGGAGATTTATTTCAGTTGCCGCCAGTAGTCGCTAGTGATGAAGAGAAATATTTTATTCAGTCCAATTATGAAACGCCTTATTTCTTTTCAGCAAAAGTTTTTGGTGATGGGTTTCATTTGGAATTTATCGAGTTTAGTAAAATTTACCGTCAGGAGAATCGAATGTTTTTACGATTATTAGATGCTGTCAGAAGTGGAGGAGTTGACTATGATGATCTGGAGGATTTGAATATGCGCTACTTGCCCAAATTTGAATCTGAGGCGTTTTATATTACCCTTTCCGCCAGGAATGCAACGGTCAATAAAATCAACCAAAGTCATCTTGATGCGATACAATCTCCAGTCGTTAATTATTTTGCAAAAATTAAAGGCAACTTCCAAGAACGGCTTTTTCCGACGGGGCAGATACTTTCGTTAAAAGTAGGGGCGCAGGTCATGTTTTTGCGAAATGACCCTGAAAAACGCTTCTATAACGGAACTATCGGACGAATTTTGTCTTTGAATCCAGACAAGATAATTGTTGAAATAAAGGAAGAAGAAACGACAAAAACGATTGAAGTGCCCAAAGTGGATTGGGAAATTGTCAAGTATAAAATCGACGAAAAAAATCCTGCAAAGATAGACAATGAAGTCATCGGAACTTTTACCCAATACCCTTTACGAACGGCATGGGCCATTACTATCCACAAAAGCCAAGGCAAAACTTTTGACAGAACCATCATCGATATGGGGAAAGGCGCTTTTGCTCATGGACAGTTATATGTAGCTTTGAGTAGGTGTCGGACGTTGGGAGGCATCGTTCTGAAAAAACAAATTGCTATGCAAGATATTATTGTTGACGAGCGGATACTAGAATTCTATCAAAGCTTTATTTGATACTTCTATCAAAAAAACCTTATATTTGCAGTATAAGGTAATCACACTATTACACTAACACACTTTAAATGCAATTTCTACTTATGAAAGATGCCATGCTGTTGTTTGTTTTGTGGATATTTTCGGCGACTACTTTATTTAGTCAATGTCCACTTGGAGATTTAATATTAAATAATCAAGATCAGGTAGATTATTTTACAAGCCAATGTTCAGATCAGGACACCATTTTTGGTGATTTAGCTATTGGGAATTTTGAATCTAATATAAAAGATATTTCAAATTTTAATAATATTAAAATTATAATGGGGGGGCTTTCTTTTCGTAATAATGACAGTCTAGTTTCAGTGCAAGGGCTAGAGGGGTTGACCAAAATAATGGGTCAGATTAGTATTTTGAATAACGCAGTCCTTAATGACTTATCGGCATTAAACGGGGTTTCTCAAGTCGAAGGAGAAATTTATATTCAGAATAATCCGTCCCTACAAACACTTGCAGGATTTGAGAATATTAAGGTAGTACAAGGTGATTTGTTTATTTCTGATAATTCAGTTTTGTCAGATATGACTGCATTGTCAAGTATGAACACCCTAAAAGGGAGTATAACCATTTTCTCTAATCCGATGCTAGCAAGCCTGTCAGGATTAGATAGTTTGTCTTATATTCCTGGTGGGTTGTCTGTCCAAAAAAATGATACATTGAACTCCTTTGACGGGTTGGAAAGACTAGACTCCATTGGCGTTTATATGACCATTTCTTCTAATAAGTCGCTTAAGAATATAAGCGCATTATCTAGTTTGAAGAAAATAAACGGCGACCTATTTATTAGTGAAAATGATTCTCTTTCGGATTGTACAGGGTTGTGTAACTTATTAAACAGCTCAGGTGTTTCTGGGGTCATTGGGATTGGAGGCAATATTGGAGATTGTCTGAATAATAGCGTTGTACTGCCGATATGTTTGGCTCTACCAACTGAATCGGTTAATTATCTACCGCTTAAAGTCAGCCCAAATCCTGTTAAAACTACACTTTTGATCGAAATTCCAGCAAATGAACCTGTTTTATTTGTCAAGATGTTTGCCCTTTCGGGAAAAAGCATACCTTTGGGTCTATTAGATCACAATAGGATAGATGTGTCTGGAATTGCTTCAGGTATGTATTTTCTTATAGTGCAAACCAAGACAGCCACCTTTCATCAAAAAATTGTGGTGGAATAAGCAATATTTATGACCAACCAAGCTCAACCCTCCTTTATCGATAGCCAAAATGCTTTTGAGGAGTTTTTACAATTACATCAGGACATTGACTGGATAGGGTTTGATACGGAGTTTATAGGAGAGCATCGACTCATTCCTTTGCTTTGTTTGATTCAGATTTCGAGTAAGCACGGTATCTTTTTAATTGATACTATTGCAATTGAAGATATTTCGGGTTTGCTGGAATGGATGGAAGATCCTAATATATTAAAATTGACGCACGCGGGTAATAATGATTATGCCTTGTTGTATGCATTGTATAATACACACCCTAAAAATGTGTTTGATGTTCAAATAGCCGCGGGGTTTTTAGGATATCCCTATCCAGTAGGATTCCAGAAAATGATTAAAGAAGAACTAGGTCAAACGATTGGAAAAGCAGCCGGGGTGACAGATTGGAGTCGGCGCCCACTTTCGCAAAAGCAAATCATTTATGCTGCAGATGATGTTCGGTATTTGTACGAATTATGGACACGCTTTAAGCAAAAGTTAGAGGCGTCAAAAATGATTACCTGGAGTGAAGAAGAGTTTGGGATCATGTTAGCTGCATCGACCGCTTCCAGTGACTGGCAAGAGGAATTTTTGAAGTTTAGAAAAATGGCCAAACTATACCCAAAAGAAAAAAAATTAGTCCTTAGAATTATTAAATGGCGCGCTGAAGAGGCTGCTAAGAAGAATGTATCAAAAGATGCCGTTTTTCCAATGAAGATGTTGATGGAAGTAGTCAAAAGCATTAAGGAATCCGAAAAGGAGATTAGAAAACATAGACTGCTTAATCGATCCAAAATAAGACGTCATTGGACATTGTTTCAAGCGTTTTTTCTTGATAATGAAACGACACAGGAAGAAGCAGACCTACTCAAAAAAGTGAATAGTATCAAGAAAAAAACACCTGCCGAAAATTTACGTTACACCTTTTTAAAGCTGATGATAAAGCAGCGTTGTTATGATTTTGGTATTCCGGAAGGGCTGGTAGTCAATGGTTTAGGTTTGAGTAATCCTCTTTTGGAGAACTTCCCTAAAACCTTGACAGCTGGATGGAGAGGGGTGATGCTAGGGCCTACCTTGGTAGATTGGTTGGAAAACAAAAGCCCTTTGACATTTGATTTCGAGAAAGAGCATTGCATTGTCAAAAGGAAATAATTGTCCTAAATATTTTTAATGGATAGGCTTATAGAAGTTCAAAATGTTTCAGTCAAATTTTTTGACGAGCCAGACTATGCGCTAGCACCGGTTAGTTTGATTATTAGAAAAAATAAAGTATTAGGGATTCATGGACCGTCGGGTCAAGGGAAAAGTTTATTGGCGCTGGCGATTGCAGGATTACTGCCTACTGATGCTATTGTGACGGGTCAAATTTCTTATTTTTTTGATGAAGTTTTTACCATAGATTTGAGCAAGAAAAAGAGATTGCCAAAAAATCTATTACTAAAAATAGGCATGATTTTTCAGAATCCTGGAGAGGCACTTAATCCGACGATGCGATGTGGTCTCCAAGTAGCAGAAGCATTATTTACCCTCAATAAAGCTGAGCGTAAGAATAAGGTTACTGAATTGTTTAAAGAGGTCCATCTGACTGATATACAACGTTTTGCGCAAGCGTATCCGCATGAATTATCTGGAGGAGAACAACAAAGAGTTTTAATTGCGATTGCATTAGCTAAAGAAATTAAATTATTAATTGCAGACGAGCCCACTTCGGCTTTAGATCTTTCAACCCAAAGAAATATCTTAGATTTGGTATTGAAATTAAAAGCAAAATATAGAATGACGATCTTATGGGCAAGCCATGATAGCCGAGTAATGCATTTTATGGCGGATAGCATTTTTTCGTTAGTGAATCATCAATACCTTCCAAAGCTTGATGAAAATAGGGCCATAAAAGAAAGAATGGTTCGAGAGACTAAGCAAATGCTGCTTTCTGTTCAATCTATATCTAAAAGTTATGGAAAAAATATACATAAAGTAATTGCACTAAAGGCAATTACCTTTGATGTCTTTGAAGGACAAATATTAGGCGTTTTGGGTGCTTCAGGTTCAGGGAAATCTACTTTGGCTAAGATTTTGACAGGGGTCTCTAAACCAGATAGCGGTTCTTTTTCTTTTGCTGGAAAGGCACATGAAATTCAACTGATTTTCCAAAATGCATTGGCTTCCTTGGAGCCCACAAGATTGATACTCGATAGCGTCATGGAAGTTGTTAAGTATAACCAACCCCATGTTGATAGGAGAAAAAAGGCTATTGAATTGCTTGAAAAGCTGCACATTTCACAAACATTATTCAGCCGTTTTCCGCATGAATTATCGGGCGGTCAACAGCAGCGTGTAGCTATCGCTAAAGCTCTGGCAACTAGACCAAAGCTATTGATTTTGGATGAGCCGACCAAAGGTCTTGATAAAGAAGTGGCAGATAGGACCAATGATTTGTTTCTAAAACTGGTAAAAGAGGAGGGGTTGACCATTCTATATATATCGCACGATGTAGCGGCAATTATTAGGATAGCAGATAGGGTTTTGGTATTACAGAAAGGTGTAGTTATTCAGGATGGCGACCCTAGTACGCTTTTGGATAGCTTAATTTAGTTCTTGTTTTTGGTAAAATTATATACTCAATGCTTTAAGTAGGACGTTTTTTTGTACCTTAGTGCTCGAAATTTAATTTGTGGCATAGACCACACAACGAAAAATGACAAAATGATACCACCACAATTTTTAATTGTTATAGTCGGGTTACTATTCTTAGTCTCGCAAAGTGTTTATATGGTCAAGCAACAGTCCATTGCCATCCTAGAGCGATTTGGAAAATTTGTTGAATTTAGCCGTCCAGGTTTACATTTTAAAGTGCCATTTATTGATAAAATTGTGGCGAAAGTGAACCTAAGAGTACAACAACTAGATGTTGAAGTAGAAACAAAAACAAAGGATGATGTATTCGTACATTTGAAAGTCTCCGTTCAATTTCAGGTTATTGTAGAATCTGTCTATGATGCCTTTTACAGATTAGATAATCCTTACGAACAAATCAATTCATATATTTTTGATACCGTCCGTGCAGAAGTTCCAAAGATGAAATTGGATGATGTATTTGAACGTAAAAATGATATTGCGCATGCTGTACAAGATGAATTGGGTGACGCAATGGAAGTATATGGGTATAAAATAGTCAAGGCTTTAGTGACAGATATCGATCCAGATGCTGAAGTGAAAAGAGCGATGAACAGAATTAATGCTTCTGAAAGAACTAAAGTTGCAGCAGAGCACGAAGGAGAAGCAGAGCGTATTCGTATCGTTGCTAAGGCGACAGCTGAGGCAGAAAGCAAGCGTTTGCAAGGTCGTGGTATTGCGGATCAAAGAAGAGAGATTGCACGTGGTATTGAAGATTCAGTCGAGAGCTTGAATAAAGTAGGCATTAACTCTCAAGAAGCGTCTGCACTTATTGTCGTGACACAGCACTATGATACTTTGCAAAGTTTGGGTGAAACAACTAAGAGTAATTTAATACTTCTACCTAACTCACCCAATTCAGCGAATGATATGTTGACTAGTATGTTAGCGGCCTTTACGGCTTCAGCAGAGCTAGGCGAGCAGAATAAAATTAAGAACATATAAAAAGACTAATTTGCGAAGCTTGCTGTGATTGTCAGTGAGCTTCGCTTTTTAGCAGTAAAAGAGTGTCAAGATGAAAGCTTATTTGGAACTGCTGCGGTACATTAAAGAGAAAGGTACTGATAAAGGAGATAGAACAGGAACGGGTACAAGAAGCGTGTTTGGTTATCAGATGCGTTTTGATTTACAGGAAGGTTTTCCGATGTTGACAACGAAAAAGCTGCACTTGAAATCCATCATTCATGAACTACTCTGGTTCTTGAATGGCGATACTAACGTCAAATATTTACAGGATAATGGAGTCCGTATTTGGAACGATTGGGCAGATGAAGTCGGTGATTTGGGTCCAGTCTATGGCAAGCAATGGCGCAGCTGGGAAGGAGCAGATGGCAAAACCTATGACCAGATTGCGGAGGTTATCAAGACCATCAAAACAAATCCTAATTCAAGAAGAATTATTGTTAGTTCTTGGAATGTCTGCGACTTAGATGAAATGGCGTTAAATCCTTGCCATGCTTTATTCCAATTTTATGTGGCGGACGGTAAGTTATCTTGCCAGTTATATCAACGATCTGCTGACGTATTTCTTGGGGTCCCTTTTAATATCGCTTCTTATGCTCTGTTGACGATGATGGTTGCCCAAGTTACGGGATTGGAATATGGTGATTTTATCCATACTTTTGGAGATGTACACTTATACAATAATCATTTTGACCAAGCTGCGCTTCAACTCACTAGAAGGCCTAAGTCGCTTCCGCAAATGAGGCTTAATCCGAAGGTCATGGAGATTGACCAGTTTACTTTTGAGGATTTCGAATTGGTAGATTATGAGCCAGCGGCTGGAATAAAAGCACGTGTGGCAGTGTAAAAAATATTTGGTTTCTAGTTGTACGAGCAATAAATAGGATGCGGCAATTAAGGTTAGTATTTACCTGCAAAATTACATCCAATCTCTTTTATCAGTCTCAATAATCATGAGCACATAGTCTCTTATTTTTGTTGCTTGCGCAAAGTCGAGGTAAGGCATCCGTTGTGTTCCAGCTGCGGTGTAGAAGACGATTGAGGCTAATTTTTTTCTTCGTTGAAAGGGAGATTGCTTGAGAGCTACTCCTTGGACTTTGTAGATTTGAAAAAGTAGATGCTCGTCTGCAAAATGCCCCCCTTTGATGTGGATAACTTCTTCATTGATGCCTAGTTTTTTCTTTTTTTGAAACAAATAGGCACGCAGCATTAAAAATGGAATAAGAACCAAACCAGCAATAATGAATTTTTCATAGGGCAGGTAATATAAAGCTACTATGCCGAGAATCAACATAATACTAAGGATTAATAACTGTCGAATAAGCAGCCATTCTGATATCCTTAAAAAACTATCTATTTGATAGTTGGTCTCCTTAAAATAGCCTTGTAAGGCAGTTGTAATATGATTTTGTGATAATCCAGCCAACTGAATACTACTTCCTTTTTGTTTGACAGAAGAGGAGGAAGCCTGTTTGATTTGAAGACTATGAATCTTTGGAATTTTTTGCAAGAGATTATCTTTCCAAAAGAAGAGCTGGACTTTGTTGTCTTTAATTGTCATTTGTTTTTTGGTCAATAACCCATAACTGACTTTAAAGCCATCTGACAATCGAATAAATCTAAGCTCAAAATACTTTATAATGCTTCCGATAAGTGAAATTAAGACAGATAAAATGGCATATACAATTATAAAACCACCAATAATTAAAAGACTTGAATTGATTATTTGGTTGGTGTCGATATTTTTTTCTACAAGTTCTTCCAAATTGATGTCAACATCTCGAAGGGCATTTTGTATCCAAAAAAGCAAAGCTACCGGCAGTAAAGCAGATTTCAGATGATTTTGTGTCAGCCCCACTTTGAGTAGATCCCAAAAACTTAGTTGAAATAAATGAGTTCCTTCGAGTGCTTTCTTTGTTGTGTTCTCCTCTTCTTTTTCGGCTAATAGGTCAATTCTTTTATTGGCAAGAATGATTGTCCTCAGACTTTCGGCTTTTTCGTAGGAAAGGGCATATAGTTCAAATTCAGATCCTTTGGAACCCGCTGTGTCAATTTCTAATTCAACGACAGAAAGTGCTTGGTGTAGTACACTTTGTTTGAAATTGATAGATTGAATTCGGTCAAAAGAGATGAGCATTTTACTCCGCTTAAAAACCCCTTTTTTGATGATTAATTCTTCGCCCAAAATCTGAAAAGTGTATCTAAAAAAAGAGGCGCTACCATAGACGACTCCGACTAATAATAATAGACCAAAAATAATTTTGGTCGTATAGCCAGCGCTAAAAATAGTGGCAAACAAAATGGGCAAAAGGATTTTAACCCAATTCTTATAAATTTTATAAATAATTAAGGGTATGGCAGCATAGGATTGGCGACTGGGGACAGAAAAATCAAATAACGGCTTCATCCTCAATGCTTTTTTGAGCAATATATGCTTTCAGCTTTTCAGCTCTTTCGGGTAGTAAGGCAGGTATGGATAAGTCACTTTGGCTGCCGCCAGCAGTAAAAAGGTTTAAAGTGGAATATCCCATCCAGCGCGCAATTGGCCCTTGGGTAACTTCACTATGTTGTACTCTTACAAAAGGAATTGCAACCTCACTTCTCCACCATAGTCCGCTTTTATAGACCAAATCATGTTGACGTACTTGGTATCCTTTACAGGAAAAGCGTTTTAAACGAATCCAAGTTATGATTAATAATACCAAACATAAAGCGATGAAGATGAAAATGACATAGGACACTAAAAAATCTAACTTTTCAAAATAAAAAGCAATCCCAAAAGCAGTTAATAATAAAAATGAAATAATACCATTCTCGACCCAGATAACTTTTCGATAACCAGGCTCTAGTGTATCATATCGGATATCTTGAACCTGTGGTAATGTGTCAGGATCTATTTTATTATTAGAAAAATTCATGTAACTATTTTGTCTTGTTTCGTTCGGCATCTTTCTTTTTTATCAACTCATTTTTTCGCTTGTAATAGTAGTAGGTTTCTAGTTGCGCTTGAATGGGTAAGTCAGAATCAGCTTGTCTATATCTGGAAGAATCTTTTCCATCTAATACCCTTGCTTTGATATTGTCAGAAAGCTGAATACTCAGATAAGCGGCTATTTCTTTTTTGAGTTCACGATCCAATACGGGAAATGCGGTTTCTATCCGCCCGGAAAGATTCCGAGTCATTAGATCTGCAGAAGACAAATAGATTAAGTCATCTCCTTTATGATAAAACCTAAAGACACGGCTATGTTCTAGAAAACGATCCACTATACTAATTCCTTTGATGTTTTCACTTATTTTAGAAATATTTGGAATCAAACAGCAAACACCTCTTATAATTAATTTTATTTTTACTCCGGCTTCACTCGCTTGATAGAGCTTATCGATGATCGAAGGGTCTTGTAGGCTATTGCTCTTGATTGTTATTTTGGCTTTTTTACCCATTTTAGCTTGCCGAGTTTCAAAATCAATTAGGCTTTCTATTCTACTTCTAAGATTGAACTGACCAACGAGTAATTGCTCGAATTTATGTGGAGGCTTTTTAAAGTTTTCTAAATAATAAAAGACACTAGCTGCTTCTTTAGTAAGCAAAGGATTCGCTGTAAATAACCCAAAATCACTATAAACAGAGGCCGTTCCTTCGTGAAAATTCCCTGTACTCAGGTATGAATAGAGGATCGGTTCACCATCTTCTACTCGACGAAATAAAACGAGTTTAGAATGGACTTTTAATCCAGGAAAGCTATAGATAACTTTTACACCTGCTTGCTCCAATTTGGCGCCCCATTCAATGTTGTTTTTTTCATCAAATCTCGCTTTTACTTCAATGAAAGCCGTTACTTGTTTTCCTGCTTTAGCAGCGGCCATAAGGGCTTGCTGAATCCGTGATTTTTTGGCTGTTCGGTATTGGATAATTTTGATGTGTGTAATGTTGGGATCTTTTGCCGCTTCTTCAAATAATCGAACGACACTTTCATAACAATTGAAAGGGAGATTAATAAGATGGTCTTTTTCTTTGATGGCTACGAAAATATCTTTCACATGCTCCAATGGAGGATAGTGTAGAGGCTCAAGTGGACGATACTTGAGGTCTTTACGACCAAAAGAAGGAAAACTGAAAAAATCAAAATTATTATGGTATCGACCTTCAGGCAATAAATCCAGTTTTTCCATCCCAAAAGTTTCCATTAGAAAACTCAAAAAATGTTTGGGCATATTGCGATCATAAACCAACCGTGAAGCAGGCCCTACATTTCGCTTAGACAAACTATTTTTAATTTTTTCAATCAAATCTCCTGAAAATTCATCATCTATATACAAATCAGCATCTCGTGTCAGCTTGATACTATATGTATCTATAATATCATATCCTGGAAACATCCAACTCACTGTCTGACGGACGATATCATCCAACATGATGACATCTTTTCTTTTGTTTCGGGTCGGTAATTCAATGAATCTAGGTAGGTTGCCTGATGGTATATTAACAATGGCATATTGTGTCGGAGAAGTGGGCTTATGCTTTTCTTTCATCATGATAGATAGATAAAGAGAAGCATTATTCAGAAATGGACGTATTTTATTTTTGACTAATAGGACGGGTTGGATGTAAGGCAGCATTTTGGAATGGAAATAGTTTTCTACAAAATCCATCTGTTCCTTATTCATCTCCAATCTTCGGACTAGATTGATTTTATCCTTAGCCAAGCCTGGGACAATCTCCTCCATGAATATACGACTAAATTCCTCTTGTTGTTCGTTGACAATAGAATGAATCTGTTTTAAAGTATCTTTCGGGTCGAATCCTAATTCTCGTTTCGTTTTCTTACCGATACGTATCAGGTTACGCATTTGCCCAATTCTAACTTTGAAATATTCATCCAAATTAGAGGAGAAAATCGCCAAAAATTGTACGCGCGTTAACAAGGGGACGGTTCTATCCTTAGCTTCTTGTAATACCCGTCCGTTGAAATGTAACCAACTGATGTCCCTATGCAGATACGGATACTTTGCTTTTTTACTCATGGAATACTTTTTTTCTGTAAAATCAGTCTCCCTCATAGTCATTGTTTTGTTGGTCAAATGTACGTTTTATTGGGGTGAATTGCAAGGTGTGCTTCCTTCGGTCGCGTTCAA
>CAYRVZ010000007.1:0-27191 GCA_964427815.1 uncultured Saprospiraceae bacterium
GGAAGGGAGTTTGTTTTTCCATTTTAATGGTTCCTATCATTCCAATAATTATGAAGGGATAGGTTGGTACCTAAAAAGGAATGACCCAAAACTCAAGATGGTGACTGTTGCAGTCGTTACACAAGCTGACCTTAAAAAACTATCTGATGAGTCCATAGGCATCGCGGACTTCATTATCTGTGTAGATGAAGACGTGACGGATACTTATTAACTGGAGCTTATTCTAAAAATGTCACAATGAAAAAATATTTTCCCTACTTTTCCATAAAAAATATGGGGCTTTTCTTTTTATTGGCTCTTTTTATTGGTGCCTGTAAAAATGATAAGTCGGTAAAAACGGCTAAAACTCAAATAGAAATTGATAAGAGTTTCGCTCCATTCTATGATAAGTTTCATTCAGACGAGGCGTATCAATTAGAGCACATTGTTTTTCCGCTGCAAGGACTTCCACTCCAAACAGATAGCTCCGGATTAGCCAACGGAAATTCTTACCTGCAAAAGGAGGAGTGGGTTTTTCAAAATGCCTTGGATGAAAATAGTGGATTCCATCGAGAATATAAAGTTATCAACCCTAAGCTTCTAGAGGAATTGGTCATCAATGAAGATCGGACAATAGGAGTCGTACGCCGGTTTGTAAAGATTAGTGGCGAATGGTTTCTGATGTATTATACAAAAATGGGTCAAGTACAAGAATAGTATGATCTATCAATTTGAATCATTCATTCCGGTCGTACACGAAACGGCTTTCATACACCCCGAAGCAACCATTATTGGGAATGTAGTCATCGGACCAGATGTATTTGTGGGTGCAGGAGCAGTCATTCGTGGGGATTGGGGAGGGATTATCCTAGAATCGGGCTCAAATGTCCAAGAAAACTGCGTGGTACACATGTTTCCGGGTCTAGTCATTACCCTAGAAAAAGGTGCGCATATCGGTCATGGAGCCATCATCCATGGTGCAAATATCGGTCAGAATGTGTTAGTGGGCATGAATGCAGTCGTCATGGATCAATCCGACATAGGAAAGGAAAGCATCATTGGAGCATTGACTTTTGTCAAGGCCAAATCAAGCATTCCGCCCAGAAGCCTAGTCGTAGGCAATCCTGGAAAAATCATCAAACAGGTTAGTGATGAAATGCTTGCATGGAAAACGGAAGGAACTAAACTCTACCAAAGTCTTCCCAAAAGCTGCCAGGAAGGATTGAAAGCCTGTGAACCCTTACGGGAGAAACCAATGAACCCACCGCCACAAGCTAATATTTACAAAACTTGGAAAGACGCTCATAAAAAATAGTCTGTTTTTGCCGAAACAAAACAGACTATTTAGTTAGGTGCGCACGACTGGAGTCGAACCAGCACATCCTTGCGGACACCAGCCCCTCAAGCTGGCGCGTCTACCAATTCCGCCACGCGCGCATAATACAACTGCAAAGATACACTTTTACCTATTAATAAAAGTGTAAATAAAAACACCTTTAGAAAAAAAATTACCCTGTCACATTTGAAAAAAAAATTGCATTATATAATAATAAGTCTTATCTTTGTGCCATAGAGTGCAACTCTTCACACAATGAAACCTACAACGCAAAGATTTCTTCGGAAATTTTTGCGTTTTTAATGTTACTAATGACTAAAAAAATATTCCCATACCTTCTGTTTCTATTGGCTTTACCCCTCACTATGCAGGCACAGGATGATTGGGACGTTGAGATGGACATTCCTCCTCAAGAGACGAAAGAGGTAAAGCTCCATGATGCACCAGAAATCTCTAGCAAGTTATTTGCGAAAGCTATTCCTAGCTTAAACACTCATTATACTGGCTACGCCATCGAACTCATCACTGCCAAAAATAGACTCGAAAGACGTAATCCAAATCTAAAGAGTTACGGTAAAATCTATTACACACATATAGAGAACAGTTTTCAATACCACATTCTTCTCGATTTCAACTCCAAGAGGGCTATAAAAAAATATTTTAGAACTACTATAAAGCCACATCATCCTGAAGCCAGAGTTGTTCGTTTCTTGAATGGGGTGAGAACGACCATTTTAAAGTGGTAAGTGGATAATTTTTGGAGCATATTTAATCAGCTTCAAAGTCTAACTAATTTCGTCAAAGGATCATCTCCTCATATTTCAGATAAACATTCAAACCTCTTTCCAAAAAATAAGCGCGCATGTAGGCTGAACCTCTATTAGACACAACCATCATAAAATCTCCTCCCCAAGCGCCGAGCGATTTAATCCCGCCATCAAAATCAGCAAACAATGCTTCCTTTACTGGTTTTAATTGAATCCATTCTCCCGTTAGTTTTTCTAATTCTTCTACTAAGGATATAAATCCCGATAGGTCATCTTGGTGTATCAGCGATTTTGATAATTGACTTATTTTTTTTAGCAAGGAGACAGGTGGCGCACCCTTTTCTCGATAAGCTTCAATACCCGATCTGCTATTTTGTTTATTTCCCAAATAGACAAAACTAATATTATTTTTAAAGGAAGGTTCAAAATGAACCACTTTCCAAAGAGGTTGATTATTTTTAATATTATAAAAAATAGCTGAGTCTGTTTTGGCGCAAGCAATGTCATAACCAGAACCCCCAAAAGTAGCTTTCAACAATTCAAATGGATTAATTTCCATCCATTGAGCCATAGCATAAACCAGGGTTGAACTGGTACCCAAACCCCAATCCCTAGGAAAATCTAAAATTGATTTTATAAAAATAGTTCCACCAGGAATGGTCCCTCTAAGCTTGTCAGCCATTTTAAATAACTGACTCAAGGTCTGCGCTAATTCACTAGAAGTGGTATTTTGAATACTAAAATCTATAGAGGAAAAAGTAGCCTTAAACCATGGATAGTCTTTGTGATCTACACTCTGCCAATAGATTTTATTTTGACCCTTTGGAATTACTGATATGTCAAACTGCTGTCCAAATTTAGTCGGAACTGCCAAGCTAGTGGCTCCATCTAATACAAAGTACTCACCTGCTATTAAGAGTTTCCCATTACCTCTAATTTTTAATTCTTCCGTCATACTCGAATCGTTGTCAAGTATTCTCTCACAGCAGTAAAGCTCACCGTTCTTGCTTTGAAATATTGAATAATGGCATCTGTCTCCTCAGGTGTTGCTTCTAGGTGATTAATGATATTGGAAAGGTGCATTTTCATATGTCCTTTCTGAATACCCGTAGTGACTAGCGACTTCAAAGCAGCGTAGTTTTGCATTAGTCCTACCGAAGCGACTATCATCATTAATTCTTTTGCAGATGGGTTGCCTAATAAATCTAGCGACAATTTTGCCAAAGGATGCAAAGTTGTCAATCCACCTACCGTTCCTACCGCTAACGGCAGATCTAACCAAAGCCTAAACTTATCTTTTGTCAAGGCACAATGGCTCAAACTCCTGTATTGTCCTGTCTGGCAAGCATAGGTATGTCCACAGGCCTCTACCGCTCTAAAATCATTGCCCGTCGCCAAGATAACCGCATCTACTCCATTGAAAATACCTTTATTATGCGTAGTGGCACGATGCGGATCTATCTCTGCAATACGCACCGCCTTTTGTATTTTTTTGGCAAAAGCCCGAGTCCCTTCTTGCCCACATCCTGGTAATTCTTTTTTTGTCAAATCGCACTCAACAGAAGCTCTGACAATACAATCTGGGGTGTAATTTGATAAAATTGCCATCACAACTTCAAGTGAATGCCTTTTTAGTTTTGGATGACTGCTAACGAAGTCTTTAAGGATTTCACCAATTCGCTCTAGGATAGAATTAATAAAATTGGCACCCATCGAATCCTTTGTATCAAAAGACACCATGATTTGATAATAATCGGGTTCTATGGAAGAAAAATCCTTTAGTATTATTTTTTGAATACCGCCTCCTCTAGCCTTCATATTTCGGGTAAGGTCTTTGGTGGAAGCATGAAACAAAACTAATAATTCTTGCCAAACGCTTAATAAAGCTTCTTTACTACCTGTCCAATTAAAATGCACTTGCCCCAGTTTCGTCATACTGATGACTTCTGCTTTAATGCCTCCACGCAACGCCCAAAACTTGGCGGCACTCGAAGCAGCTGCCACGACAGAGCTTTCCTCAATTACCATGGGTATGGTGTAGTTTTTGCCGTTGATGACAAAGTTTGGGGCAATAGAAAAGGGCAAAATATAATTGCTAATCACATTTTCCGAAAGGCCATCAATAATACTCTGTGCTTGACCAGAGGGTGCTAATTGCTGCGTCAATATCGATTCCGCATTTTTCTTTTTGGCAAATGAATTTACCCAAGTAATTTTTTCCTCTTTGGTCATCTTCGAAAAACCAGAAACAATTTTGTGCTTTTTAGGCATGCATCAACGCTTTATAGATAATAATGAATGGGCTAATTGGTAACCTTCGGTTTGCGAAGATACAAAATCTCTTAATGTTGCATACTCTCCTTTGGCATGTTTCAAAAAAGTGGAGGCTTGACCATAGATGGCAGGCAACGAAGATTTATTTACAAAATAGTATCCGTCCAAATAATTTTTGATTCCACCAGAAATAATAAGCCCTAGCTTGCCTTTATTATTATTTTTCGCAAGAGCAGCATGGACAAAGCTAAGCATCTCTTCAGCTGTATGCCCCAGACGTGCTAACGGCTCAATAATAGCTTGTTTTTCCTTGTCATTTCGGAGCATTTCCAACTTAGCGAAATTGGTTCCCCCAGCGGCTCCAAAATCAATCGCATCAATCGGAAGTTGAAGTAATTCCTCCATACTATTTGGCCCAAAACCTTGGCCTACTTCTTTGATTATCACGGAGATATTAGGTTTTTTATCTATAAACCGTTTAATGGTTTCTATGGGTGGGTACTGAATGAAATCTCCTTCAGGTTGAATCCATTCTTGGAGAGGATTTACATGAATAATCAACCCATCAACTTGTAATTTTTGGAGTAAGGACTCAATTTTGTGTAGTCCACCATTTTTTATTTCATGCTCAATCTGTGCAATCCCTAAATTTGCGTACAACAACCTATCTCCAATCAATTCACGCACATCAAAGTCCGCTAAATGCTTATCATCATACAGTAAATTACGGCAAGAGCCTAAGCCCATACCCAATCCAAATTCGTTAACAACTCTTGCTAGATTATGGTTGATTTTATGGGCATATTGCGCCCCCCCCGTCATACTCGACACCCATATAGGTGCTTCCATTCGCTTACGCAAAAAGGTTAACCCAATATCCAATCCGCTTTTTGGATGCCCTGCCAACATCGGTTCATAATAGAAACGGGGGTCTAAAGCATTGGAATTTATCTGGGCTTGAAAAGAAAGATCGATGTGATCCTGCTTGCGCAAATGCGCATTTTTATCTTTGTTTTCCTTATCCATTGGACAAAGGTAGTTATTTTTAGATTGAGATTAAAGGAAACACGATAGAGGTGCGTAACCGATAGTGCCTACCGGAAAAACAAAGCGTTTGCTACCATCCGTTTTCCACCTTGCCAAAAACTTCTAAACAATGGATTATCAACAAAATACACGATTTGGCCATCACCATATTCCCGTAACCCAAAAATAAAATTATTGCCCAATTTTGCTTTAAAAGTACTTCCAAAATAACCAAGTGTAAACACCTCTTCAGGCGTTCGCCCGACTGTATATCCATCACTCAATAAAGCATAATTCAAGTCTTCATCCTTCAAAGAATAATAAAAATCTCCATATCCAAATGCGAGCGGATGCGTATTGTCCAATACAACTTTGACTATACCGCCAGGTACATTATTTGACAAAGCCTCTCGTTCTTCATTAGCAAAAGAAATGAATGAATCGTCCTTGTGACTAACTTCTTCCTTCTCCTCTAACTTGAATTCACTTATATCCAATGTCTCACAGGCCGATTGGAACAAAATCAATCGCCCACCTTTACGAACCCAATTTTTAATATTTTCTTTTGCCTTTTCATCAAGTCTTCTATATTCTCCTTTCGGAAAAATTAAAACATTAAGCGCCCAAAATGTGTTTTTATGAAGTGCGTTAAAAGGTACAGCTATGAATGGTATTTTTAATTCTTTGTCCAAAAAATCCCAAATCTCTCCATAGTTATAGGTATTGATTGAAGCACCAAAAACCACCCCAATTTTTGGCTTAGACACCAACTTAAACTTTTCTGACCCGAGGTCAGGTCCCTTCTCAGTATGACCAGATGATTGAGCGAAAACTGGCAGATGAAAAGTGAATGACAACTCTTGTAGGGTCGCTTTTAATTGTTTACTGGTCATTCTGTTATCTGCCATCGGTATAACCAAACTTCCTCTTTGAAATTCTTTTCCGTTAATGGTAAACAAAGACTGACTGTATCGTACGGAAATCCCTTTTTCTAAAAGAGCATTCAACATGCCTGCACTCGAAATATCTTTCCATGCAATCACCCAAGCATAATCTCCCATTCCCGTAATCCCTTGAACCCATTTTTTTTCTGAAAAGTCAATTAAGTCTGGCATCACTCCTCCAACGGCATACGCCTCTAGTCCATAAGCATAAGGTAAGGACCAAGCGCTAATATCATAAGTCATAGAATCTGTTAGATGGCTAACAGGTTCAAGTAACACATTTGCAAGGACACCCATCACTTGCTTGGCAGGAATAACCAAGTCTCCTGGATTGATAACCAGGGGTGTTTTCTTTTGATTTTGGTAATCATACCCAACTGCGTCCTTAGAATGTCTTACGGATGCATATTTAATGTGGTGTAAATCCAAAAGATCTTTTATTTTATTCATTCTATAATTCGAGCGACCCTTTTTTATCACATAGCCTTGATATCGCCCAACTAGCTTTTCTTGATTTTTTTTAAAGTATGCGGCAAAAGAGCGAATAATTTCTTTGTTATATTTCTTTGCTGTTTCAATAGTCGCAAATACAGCCGTCGAATGATGTCTAATCCTTTCATTAATGGTTAATAAATGACCAGTACTCAGCTGTAGGTTTTGACCCGCAACGGCATGCCCACCTTGTTCATAAGTCATACCAATGGCTCCATTGAAGGAAGGGTAAGTATCTCCATAGCCAGGATAAAACATATCAAAAATCTCACCTGTAAAATAGAGCCATTTTTTTTCATCAAATACATCCGCAATGTGGTCGCCGATGACTGCTTGAAAATCCTTTTGAAAATCAGAAATATAATCGTGGATAGGTTCTACAGCGGGTGCAAAGAAGTAATGATTACCCGGATGTTGTTCATGCAAATCGGGTACAATATGAGGCATCCATTCATGGTAAATCTTTAACAAATTCCTTGTTTCAGCTTGTGTAGCCCACGCCCAATCTCTATTTAAATCCCGATAAAAATGATTTCCACGACCGGTCGGCCATGGTTCCATGTGCTCTCTGCTTTTTGGATTAGGCATCATCACTTCATGAGACACTTGTCTGTTCCAATTAACATACCTATTGAACCCATCTGGATTGAGAGAAGGGTTTAATATTATAACTACATCTTGCAACCAAGATGTATTTTTTTGAGTCAATTCATATAAAACTTGCATAGCACTTTCAGTTGTCCCTGGCTCATTGCCATGCACCCCAAAATTCACCCAGACAATAGATTTGGCTATATTTTTATCTGCTTTTCCTTTTTCTAAACCAGTCAGCTTCAGGTTGTTTAACCGAATTTTCTCAAGGTTCTGAATATTCTCTAGACTAGAGACAATCGCAATACAAAGTGGTCTTTTCTCTTCTGACCAGCCATATTGTTTAAAAACTACGGAACTATTTTTTTCTCCTACATACTTGAAGTAATCAATAACTAAATGATGTGGGGTAAACTCTTTACTATATTGAGTCGGCAAAAAATCCCTAGGGGATAGTATCGCCTCTTGAGCAAAAGCCGCAGTACCTATCCATGATAAAATCAATAATAATATTATTCGCATTCCGACTGGTTGGTGTAAAATTAAAATACTTGTTCTGCGATTTGACGAATAATAGGGGAGTCTCCCATCGTATAAAAATGAATACCCGGTACCCCCGCTTCTTTTAACTCTTTGGATTGCATCACTGCCCACTCTATCCCTACTTGTATTCTAGCTTCAGCATTCTTAGCTTTCAAAATGGCCTTCACTAAATCTTCTGGAAAGTTTACATAAAACTTACGAGGTATCGAATTCAATTGATACTTTTTAGTAACAGGCTTGAGCCCTGGAATAATGGGTACTTCAATACCCGCTTTTCGGCATTTATCTACAAAAGAAAAATATTTTTTATTATCAAAAAATAGCTGTGTCACAATGTAATTTGCACCAGCCTCTACCTTCTTTTTTAGGTTGATTATATCTGCATCTATGTTAGGAGATTCAAAATGCTTTTCGGGGTAACCCGCTACGCCTATGCAAAAATCGGTATTGGCTCCATTGACCACATGTTCATCTTGATATATGCCCTGATTCATATCAACAATTTGCTTGACTAAATCTATAGCATACTTATGCCCTTTTTTTTCAGGAATAAATTTACTTTCAAAAGCTCTCGCATCCCCCCGTAATGCCAAGACATTATTAATGCCCAAAAAGTGTAGATCAATCAACGCATTCTCGGTTTCCTCCTTCGAGAAACCTCCACACAATAAATGTGGTACTGCATCTACGCCATATCGCTGACTAATGGCTGTACAAATGCCTATCGTTCCAGGGCGCTTACGAATAGCTGTTTTTTCAAAATAGCCGTCCTTCATGCTTTTGTAAACAAACTCCTCTCGATGATACGTTACATCCACAAATGGAGGCTTAAACTCCATCAAGGGGTCTAAGGAGTCAAATATTTCCTGAATTGTACTCCCTTTTAACGGAGGGAGTATTTCAAAGGAAACTAATGTTTTTCCTTTCGCTTTTTCGTAGTATTCTGTTACTTTCATAGAAATCAATCTTTCAACTGTATTTGCTCAAAATTACTCTATTTATTCTTACTAGGTGCAAAATTACTTTTAAATTTTATCTTTTCGGCATGAAGCGGATTTTGATTTTTAAAAGCGATACAGGAATGAACCCATAAATGCTCTATTCATGCACCAAGAAAAAACCGCCCCCGCCCGCTCCGCATAATTTATAGCTAATCTCTTTTGACCAAGCCTGCTGCCACATCGGTTGTATTATATCAGGAATCAATGGAATAAAAAATTCAAATTGCCAATGACTAATCGTTTCAAAAGCACGCTTAAGCGCTATTTCATCTTTATGTATTAGGGCCTGAATTCCCCTTGTATTGGTGGGAATTAACACCTGAAAAACTTGCTTTTTGAAGGCCGTATTTGCGATCAATTCTTTTTTATACCAATTAACCAGTGGTTCTGTCCTTCTTGCTATTTTAGAATCAAAAACGGTTATTGACTTAGGAAGGAGTATCGGATCTAAGACTTGAATTGCTGCGAATGACGCACCTCCTGTTATAATGGGTCTATTCAAATAACTAACCAATGGATCAACGCCTGAACTTTTGCCGTGAAAAAAAGCTTCCATGACCATAAAATAGCTTTTTAGTTCCTCTATACTGACAGAGTCTTTATTATATCGATCCCAAACAGCAGCACAAAAAGCGCCTGAGCTACCTGCACCGTAGCCCATTGGAATAGTAGACCTAAAAAGTAATCCGCTATCTACCTCTTTGGCGAAAGCTATTAAATCTAAATGAGCGGATAAGGTACTATCTTTTAAGTATTCAACAAAAGGGCGCAAATCAAAGACAGCTTGTTCCGCTTGCGCTAAATAATCCCAATAGCCAAAATATTTTTCGTAAGGAATAGCTAAGGCCTGCCCCCCATCTAAAACGGCATATTCACCAAAAAGCAACAACTTGGCTGGATATTTTTTTTGTTTTCCGCTCATTTAAAGTGTCATAAAATACCGTTCATCTGTCAAATTGGGTACAAATGTTTCTTTAGTTTGTGGTTCGACAAGCTGTTGTAAAACACTCATGACGACTGTTTTGCCCTTTATACGCATGGCAGGTTTTACTTCACCTGCCTCATTGGTATAGTTTCGATATTGAACTGACCATTGATATTTATTAAGGGGAATATCAAATTCTTTCACCAAGTTAAGAAACTCAGGTTGATTCAAGACCCAATTAATAATCTGGTTTTCACCATTCAACTTGGGGCGATCCGCTTTTGTTTCATAAACCTCAGTCCAAGAAATCGGAATCTTATACATATAGGAAAAAGCCTGATCCTGCGTTTTAGGTAATTTTCTTTTTAAAGCAGCTAACCAGTCAATGTCCACATCCGGATATCGTGCCTCCAACTGTTTTACTAAATTCGGTTTTCCTAGATACCTGTTGGGCTTATAAAAAGAATTATAAAAAAAAGCCAAAGAATGTTTAGAGGTCTTTTTTCCTACTGCAAAAATGTTAAATAATTTAGTTGAGGTGAGTACGGGACTGATGTCGGCCGAAAAAACTTCTTTAAGCTTGTGCATCAAGGGTTCATTTAACCCTAATCCACAAGCGTACAAAATAACATGTGATTGCTCATCAAAAATACCCGTTTTTAATATAGGAATTTCTCCTTTGCTCTGCGCATTCAATACGGATTCCAAAGTTGTTCTGGGTCCTTTCTGTTTGATTTTTATGGCCAGCCCTGTCCACGAATTGCCATGAGAGACTATATTTATCTTGTCCCATTTTTCTCCTTCAGGGATTGAATTTAAGTGCGTCAAAATATCGATAAGAGAAGCTTGGGTGATTCTTACGGTGTTATTGGTTCCTGTTTTGTGCTGTCTAAAAAACTGAGCAGCATTGGTATAATATTTATTGGATGATTTGTCCGAACCAATTATGAAAGTTACAGAACGATACTTTTGTGGTATTCTTCTTATCTCTTCCAACCTCGTGTCCGTAGCACAAAAAGAAAAAGTCATTAACATAAAGGCAAAAAAAACTTTCCAAGAATTAAACTGCATGATTAAAATCAAATTAAAGATCAAAAAAAAGTGGACACCATGCATTAAAGCGCATAATGTCCACAATTATTTTCAGAAAGGAACTTGACTTACAAAAAAGTCAAATTACTTATTTTCATTCACTCTCTCAAAACCAGCTTCAACTCCAATGGCTGGAACAACTTCTTCAACTTGCTCTTCGACAACAGGAGTCTCTTCGATGATCTTTTCCTCAACTGGTGGAGCGACCACTTCTTCTACAACTGCAGGAGCTACTTCCTCTACTGGAGCGACGATTACGGCTGCTGGTTTAGCTGCACAACCACCACATCCTTTCCACCAGATCAAGCCCAACAGAAGTAATAACAAGGGTAACAACCACCACCAGAAACCACCTTTTTTCGTTTCTTTCACAACCTCCTTCACTGGAGCTGCAGCAACTTTCTTAGGTGTTGGTTTAGGTGTTGGCTTAGGCTTAGGTGTTGGCTTAGGCTTAGGCTTAGGCTTAGGTGTTGCTGCTACGGCCGCTGCCGCTGCTGCTACCACAGGAGCTACAGGAACTTTCTTCTTCTTTTTCTGTATGCAGCTACGCCCTACTTCACGTCCAGATTTGTCCTTTAGGATATCTATATGATAATCTCCTCTTTTCTCTTGCGAGTACATTTTCTTATCATTGATATTCTTTAAAACACCTGCTAATTCGGAATCTCTCTTTTGCGTAGTTCTGAATCCTTCGCTTCTAATTCTCACATCTCCGCTCTTATCATAAACAGCGAAATAGAATTGTCCATTTTTGTGCTTAAAGAAAGCTACTCTGTTAACTTTATCGTTAATTTTGCGTCCTTTGTACTCGTTACAAGGTAAATAATCATCGTCTTTATCAACGGGTTTTGGTGGCGGTGGCGGTGGTGTTGGCTTGGGTTTTGGTGGTGGCGGTGGTGTTGGTTTTGGAGCCGCCGCTACTACTGCCGCTGCAACTGGTGCCACAGGCACTTTCTTAACTTCCTTCTTTTGTAGGCAACTACGACCCACTTCTCTCCCTGATTTATCCTTTAGGATATCCATGAAGTATTCTCCCTTCACTTCGCGTTCGTACATGTCTTTAACGTTCATGTACTTCACTACGCCCGCTAATTCAATGTCTCTTTGCTTAGCCGTTGGGAATCCTTCACTACGAATCCTTACATTGCCTTTTTTGTCATAAACAACAAAGTATAACTGACCATTTTCGTGTTTAAAGAAAGCGATGTTGTTAATCTTATCTGTAACGGTATGTCCAGCATACTCTTTACAAGGTAAGTAATCATCCACCTTATCAACGAAACGATTAACGACTACTTTTCTTGCTTCCGCCTTTCTTGATTCTCCTTTTCTTGATTCTCCTTTTCTGACTTCCGCAGATCTTAATTCAATCTTTTCGCCTTTAACTTTTCTGACTTCTCCTTTTCTGACCTCCGCTTTGATTGGAGCCCCTTTGATGACTTTTCGCTCTTTTACTTCTGCATGCTTTACCTCTACTTTTCGAACACCAAAAAGAGAACTTCCCTGTATCCAAGTATAACTTCTATTCATTTCCTCAGCAGAGTTGAAATAACAACTACGGGCAATTTCTTGGTGATTACCCGCTTTCAAAGCATAGTAATGATACTTGCCATTCATAGCCGTTTCTTTCACCCAACGGCCGGTTTCTGGGGCATTCTTGATGACAGAAGCGATACCGTTATCACGTGCACCCTCTGACTTATATCCTTCAGATCTCAAGTAAGTCTTTCCGCCGCCATTGTATGCGAAAAAATACTCTTTTCTATCTTCCCGATAAAACTTATGAAAACCGTCCGCACCCGTATAATCGCCACAAGGAAGATAGTCATCTTGCATAGCTTGAGATTTTGCTGGAGCTGGAGCCGCTGCTGGAGCTGGAGCTGCTTTGGCTTGCAACATGGCAGCCGTCCACCACTTTCCATTTTCAAACTTTGCACCCGCACCCAAAATTGATTGATCTCCATGAATCCAATTAAATGCAGCTTCCAATTCAGCTTGACTACCATAGTCACAGCTACGTGCAATCTCCTGATGGTTACCTGCTTTTAAAGCGAAGTAATGTACACCTCCTTCTTCGCCCGTTGTCCAGCGGTCTTCGTTAGGTGCATTTTTCTTAACAGACTCTAATCCATTATCTCTAGCTACTTCGGTTTGATAACCTTGTGAACGTAGAAATGTCTTACCATCTGAATTGTTATACGCAAAATAGTACTGTCCACCCTTCTCGAAGGTATGGAACCATTGACCGCCTGCGTAGTCGCCACATGCCAAATATTCATCCATATTTTTTCAATTTTAGTTAAGTCATCCGATATAAAAGTCGAGCAAAGATACAAAAATATCTTAATGTCAAGTAAATTCATTAAAAAAAATAGCTTTCATCAACAAAAAAAAGTCTTTTTTGGCGGTTTTGCCTGTCATGTTTTCTCATTTTTTGCGTTTTTTTTGCGCTTAGAACCTACAAGATTAGGATAAAAGGAACATTAATTATACTTTTAATGTCAGAATGCTTACTTTTGTGGCAAACTATACAGATATGATAAACAAAGTAATTCTCGTCGGTAATTTGGGCAAAGATCCTGAAGTAAGACACCTAGAAAGCGGAGCCGTAGTTGCTACCTTCCCAATAGCCACTAATGAAAACTACAAAGACAAGAATGGCGAATGGCAAACCCAAACAGAGTGGCATAATATCGTCGTTTGGAGATACCTTGCGGAAAAAGCTGAGAAATTTTTAAAGAAAGGGAGCTTGGTTTATATTGAAGGTAAATTAACAACCCGTAAATGGCAGGACAAAGACGGAAAAGATCAGTACACAACTGAAGTTTTAGGTAGAATCCTCCAATTGCTAGAAAAGCGCGAAGGAGGTGGTCCTCCACCACCTAGAGAAGCTCCTGCGAGCATGCAGACTGCAACTAATGAAACTTCTACACCGACTTCTACGTCAAATGATCCTAAAACGGAAGGAGACGATTTACCTTTTTAAGTAGATCTTATTATTTTGTAACGAAACTCTAGTTCTTGGAACCTGAACCTTTTCTGCGCTTATTGCCTTTTCTTGCCATTCAACCTGATTGGTTTGTTATCCTTGGAGGGTTAGCACTGCTTATCTTAATCCTATTGTCTGCAATGGTATCAGGATCTGAAATTGCCTTTTTCTCTTATAGCAAAACGGATATAAGCGAATTAGAGGATAAAAAAGACGCTAGAAGTAAAAAACTTCATAAGCTTATCAAAGCGCCTAGGACACTTTTGGCGACCATCTTAATTACGAACAACCTCGTCAACATCACCATCATCGTCCTTTCGGAGGTGTATCTCAAACGAGTTTTGCCGCAAGGCATCATTAATAGCTGGGCGACGGGCTTAACGCAAAGGTTTGGGCTAAGCATGACCGTTGAACAGCTTGCACAAAACATTAATTTTGGAATTTCAGTCATTGGGGTAACTTTTTTATTGGTTTTGATGGGTGAAGTGATGCCCAAAGTCCTGGCGTATGCAGACTACAAACAGTTTGCTAGAAAGATGACTCCTTTTTTATCGTCGCTTGATCGAATTTTTCATCCTGCTTCTACGATGTTAGTGGGGTGGGGACACCTAATCGAAAAACGTTTAGCCAAAAAAGGGCCGCAAAATATGACAAAGGAGGAAATAGACAAAGCTATCGATTTGACCACCAACGCCTCTACCAAAGACGAGATTGGCATCCTAAAAAGTATCGTAAAATTTGGGGATGTGTCTGTCAATGAAATTATGCAACCTCGTATTGAAATCAAAGCTATTGATATTGAAAGTAGTTTTGAAGAACTTTTGTCCCTCATCCAAGATACGGGATTCTCTAGACTGCCTGTTTTTGAAGGGGACATTGATAATGTAAAAGGCGTTTTTTATGTCAAAGATTTAATTGGTTTTTTCCAGGCCAAGGCAAATTTTGGATGGCAAAAACTAATCAGGCAAGATGTCAAATATGTGCCAGATAGTAAGCTGATCAGCGACTTGCTCAAGGAGTTTAAACAAGAGCGAGTCCACATGGCGATTGCTATTGATGAATATGGCGCAACCGATGGACTGATTACATTAGAAGATATCATGGAGGAAGTCGTCGGCGAAATCAAAGACGAATTTGATGATGATGACGAAATTGATTTCAAGCGAATCAATGAACATACTTATATTTTTGAAGGAAAAACCTTAATAAGCGACTTCTGCAAAATCATCAATATAGACGGTGATTTCTTTGATGATGTTCGGGAAGAATCTGATTCGATAGCTGGATTAATCCTAGAAATATTAAAAGGCTTTCCCAAAAAAGGAAACAAAGTAGAAATCAAAGGTTTTAAATTCAAGGTTCTAAATATGGGCAAAAGAAGGATAGGAGAAATCCGAATTATTTTACCCACTGGAGAAGAAAGTATCCCCTCTGCTCGTTAACACCTCAAATCAATCCAAATGTATAAATACCTCCTTGTACTATCCATCTTTGTTTTTTGGGGTTGTGCTGATGAAGAAGCCTTTATCCCAAAGCCGCATGCTTTTCCCAAAGTCACCTTTCCAAAGAAAGAATACATCCAATTCGAAGAACCTGGAGCGCCCTATGCTTTTGAGTATCCTGCTTACGCAAAAATGACAAAAAATAAAGATTTCATGGGACAAAAGCTACCCAATGAATATTGGTATGACCTGTACATTGCTGATTTTGATGCGAAGTTTCATATCACTTATTATGAAATAAAAAATAGAGCTCACTTCGATGAGTTAATTAATGATACTTACCGCCTCAGTAACGAGCATGTCCAAAAAGCTAATTTTATAGGCGAAACTCCTATTAGTAAGGAAGGTGTCTATTATGGAAAAATATTTGATATTACAGGGCCTGCAGCTACTCCGTTGACTTTTTTCATGACAGACGAGGACAAAAATTTTTTCCGAGCTTCTCTTTATTTAAACACACAAGTTAGGCCTGACTCTTTAGCCCCTATTTACGACTTTCTAAAAGTGGACGCCAAGCATATTATTAATTCTTTTGTTTGGAAATAATTTTGCGCAAGCTAACTCTCAATAAACAATACGCATGAGCCTCATTCAAAAAAACATCTTGCTTCTATTTCTTGTTCTCGCTTTTGCATCCTGCAAAGATAATCCTAATGTTGAAAAACCCAAAGAGCCAGCAGTTACTCGCCCTAGCCCTCCCGTTACGAATGTAAAGGTCCCTCGTTTTAATGTCGATCGCGCGTATGATTTCGTAGTGAAGCAATGTGATTTTGGGCCTAGAGTACCCGGCACACCTGCTCATACAAAAGCAAAAAACTATTTTATTGATTATTTTAAAGGGTTAGGGTTTAGCGTTATTCCGCAAGAATTTACGGGTTTTTCTCCGCAAGGAGCTAAATATACGGGCACTAATATCATCGCTGCCTACAAACCCGATCATGTGCAAAGAATCATTCTAGCGGCGCATTGGGACAGTCGTTACACCTCTGATTATGATAAAAAGGTAAAGGACAAACCTGTGATGGGGGCAGATGATGGCGCAAGTGGTGTCGGTATCTTGATGTCTATCGCCCAAACATTAATAGAGCATCCCATTGACATGGGCGTGGACTTCGTACTTTTTGATGTAGAAGATCAAGGCAAAAGTAATGATGGAGGAATCCCTAGCTCTTGGTGTCAAGGATCCCAATATTGGGCAGCTAATCTGCATGCCAAAAATTATCACCCAAGATTTGGGATATTATTAGACATGGTTGGGGCAAAAGATGCGTTCTTTGCCAAAGACGAAGTCAGTAGGCAATATGCTGGATCGTATGTGAATAAAATATGGAAGATGGCTTTGGATATGGGTTATAGTAATTACTTTCAGGATATTAATTCATCAGCCATCATTGATGATCATCTCTTTGTCAATCAGATAGCAAAGATCCCAATGCTAGACATTATCAATAGAAAGGAAGGAGCTTTTGGCGAACACTGGCACACGCAACAGGATGTCATCGATGTCATAGATAAAGAAACAATGAAAGCGGTAGGACAAGTGGTAACAGCAGCTGTGTATCAAGCTTCTGCCGGACGATTATAATTGGAGAATTATGCACGTGCTCAGGGATTCATTTAGTCCTCAAACCGTTCTTTAAATTATATCAATGGAAGAAATAAAGAAAAAAATGCATCGGGTTATTTTTGAGGCAGATACTCCTGGAGGGAGGGCCTTTGATGTGATTATTTTGATATTGATAGTCATTTCTGTGTTGACCTTGATGATGGAAAGTGTGGAAGGCTTTAACACCGAGTATGCTAGTCTGCTCAAATCTGTTGAATGGTTGGTTACCGTTTTATTTACCATTGAATATGCCCTACGAATTTATGTGTTAAAAAAACCATGGCGCTATATCTTTAGTTTTTGGGGAGTAGTAGATTTTTTAGCTACAATCCCAAGTTATGTGGCCCTTTTTTATGGTGGTGCTAATTACCTAGTTGTTCTCAGGGCATTAAGACTTATTCGGGTTTTTAGAATTATGGATCTAGGCCCTTATATCGGTGAGGCGCACAATCTAAGTACCGCCTTAAAGGCAAGCCGAGCCAAAATATTAGTATTTTTATTAGCAGTAATCACCCTTTCTATTGTTTTGGGTACGGTCATGTTTTGGGTGGAAGGAGCGGAGAATGGATTTACGAGTATTCCGAAAAGTGTATATTGGACCATTGTTACGTTAACGACTGTAGGATATGGGGATATTGCTCCACAGACCTCTTGGGGTCAGCTTATCGCTTCCATTGTGATGGTCATGGGTTATGGGATTATTGCCGTACCTACTGGCATTGTTTCTGCCGAATATACTCAAGCTTCTAGGGACAATCCAAAACTTTCGACCAATACACAATCTTGCCGCAATTGCTTAGCGGATCACCACTCTGATGGTGCCAGTCATTGTTATTCATGCGGGGAGTCTTTGTCGTAATTTCTTATTTTTCCTTTCTATAACTCAACCCTTCTAGATCCATTTTGATTTCTGAATACACAATGGGTGGCAAATGACCTAACAGAATACTCTTCTTTTTGCCTGTGGCCCCTACCTGAAAAAAACGAATAGCTCCTAAGACTATATTATCGTCTTCCCAAGCAACTGAAAAGCCCTCCACCTCTAAATGGGCATAGATTCCCTTACCCTTGAAAGTCTTAGTAAGAGAATAATAAAAACTACCAACTCCAATCTTTTTGCGCCAGTTTCTTTTTTCAAAATAGGCTTGAAAGCCTCGTGACGTAAGTGCAGGTTTTTTGCCTTCGTAATCTTTAATTTTTACAGCGATTCGTTTAGTAGGAGGTAACACAAATGAAGGTCTATTTAATTGTTCAAACGGTTGATCTATTTCTAAATCAAAAAAGAACTGATTCCAGTTTGCTTTTTGTTCGAGTGTGAAATATAAGGGGTGAATAACACCGATGAAATGATTTGATGAAATGGCTATTTCGTCGTCCTCTATATTTAAAAGAGAAGCACTTTCATCTATATAAAACAACTCCTTCAATTTTTGATTTTCATCAAATACGCCCCAAACTAAAGTCGAAGCATAAATAAACAATACGGGGTTATTCAAATATTTTTTGTGCCAATCAGCACAGGTCCATTTTCGCTCCAAAATCAGGTAGGACTCCAGTCGTTCTTTGTGTATTTTGTTGACTTCTCTGATTTCTTTTTGGATCGATTTTAATTCCTCTTTAAGCGTGGGTATAACTGCTTTAGGAATTGATTTTATAATTTTATTCTTCTCAGAAATGAATTGTAATTTTAAATCATTAGTTATGAAAACGCGCATTTCTTCTCCGTTGACATCAATCGTTTTGGACAAGCCTTCAAATCCAAAACTAGGGATAAGGAGATCCGATAGTTCATATACATTCTTACCTTTTTCCTTAGCGGCCTTTTCAAAGAGCTGTTCAGCGTGAGCTAGCAAAGAAATTTTGCGTTGATACTTTAGAGAAATAAGTTCTATGAATCTAAGCGCTTTGTCAGAGCCTATTAAAGCAAGGGTAGCAATGGTATATTGCGCCATTTTAATCCGACGTTTTTCTAAACTCCTAAAAAGTGTTTTTAGTTTTTCCAACACCCCATCATCTCCTAACAAGCCCACTAGGCAAAGTATGTATTTATCTTTTGCGGAAGCTCCACTCAATAAGAAACGGTCCAAAATAAAACTAACGAACGCTTGTGATTTACTTTTATCTATTAGATCTATCAACAACTTTGCCTCTTTATCTGGTTGCATGATTTTGATTTGCTTCATTCTAAAGAATAGGAAACGGATTTGATCGTTTGAGAGTCTTTCACCAGACTGTAAATATAGATCCGGCAAATCCATTTCAGTAAAATGCTTGATGTTCCATTTTTTCAATTTGCCCTTTTCTTTGGCGCGGGTCACTAACTCGTCTATTGGTTTGGTCGTCATAATGAATCGGGTTATCCTTACCTCTTAGACATCCAATAAGTTGACTTTAAGGGTGCTGTCATAATAATCGTGTAAGCTAGTCTTAAAACATTATTGTCTATAAGAAGCAATTTTATTCTCATTTGCGCAAGCTAAAAAAGTGATAAGAAACCCAAACAAGGTGATAATTTTAGACATATTATTTTTTTAAGTGTTGTTTAAAAACCTTTGTGTCGTTCCCAATAATTTTGTTTTTCAATTTCTTCCAAAATTTGGAGATAACTGGCATATCGAAGCTCACTAATGAAGCCTTCATCAATGGCTTTTTTTACGGCACACTTGGGTTCATTTCTATGGAGACAACGACCTCCGAATTTACAATTTACGGAAGCTTCAAAAAATTCTCTATAATTATGAGCGGCATCTTGCACTTCAAGGTTATTAAACCCTAAAGTCTTGATACCTGGAGTATCGATAATCCTTCCTCCAAAAGTTAAAGAATGCATTTCTGCAAAAGTCGTCGTATGTTGTCCCTTTCCCATATACTCCGAAATCTGTCCTACTTTAATCGTTAAAGTAGGCTCTAAGGCATTCAGTAAAGTAGATTTTCCCACGCCCGATTGCCCGGCAATTAGACTTTGTTTGTCTTTCAATAGCGCTGCGAACGCCTCCATTCCCGTGCCTTCTGTAGCCGAAATAGGCATCACCTGATAACCTATACCGCCATATATAGCCTGTAGTCCACCCAGCATTTCAAAACCCTCTTCATCCAATAAGTCAATTTTATTGACCACTATTATTGTTGGGATATCTTGTGGCTCAGTCATCAATAAAAACCGATCGATAAAGCCCAACTTGATATCTGGGTAGGTCATGGTCACCATCACGATAGCTTGGTCAATATTACTCGCTAACAGGTGCAGTTCATGCTTCTTTCGGGGGGATTGGCGAGCGACATAGTTTTTTCTAGGATGAATATTCTTTATGATGGCTTTGTCCTCTTGATCTTCATCATAATCGACGACATCCCCCACCGCAATGGGGTTTGTGATAGGCAAGCCGGCTAATCGGAATTTTCCTTTTATCCTTGCGTCGATAACCTCTTCATCCGAAGTAGTTAGCAATACTATATCGGAATGGGGTAATATTTTATACCAACTTCCAGTTGACTTAATAATGGTGCCTGTGTTCAATGCGCTGTTTTAATGCTGCAAGATAGGTTTTTTTACCTTTTTCATGGAAAAAAAGTGCTAAAACCACAAAAGTAGTTGAATACTCGTTTACTTTGCATTAATAGCCATGCCCGATCCAAGGCTCTATTGCTTTTCTTTTAGTAAATTTTGATATGAATCGAATTCCATTTTTTGTCGGCTTATTTTTGTTGCTAACATTTACTGCGTGTAAATCAGATCCAGAAAACCAGACACCCGATACACTTGCTCCTGGAAAAACGGGAATTTCAGCTGTTGATAACATTACAGAAAAAATCACCAAAGACCCTAGTGATGTTTCTCTTTATGTCTCCAGAGCTCAGGCATATCATCGCTTAGAAGGATATGATGAGGCTATTTACGATATGAATCATGCCATCAAATTGGATTCAACAAAGCCTGAATATTATTTGTTTTTATCGGACATATTGTTGGATTATGACAAGTCCAAGGATGCATTGCGTGTCCTAAACAGTGCTGTATTTCGATTTCCAGAAAACACCAACTGCCTCTTAAAGCAAGCGGAATTATATTATACTTTAAAACAGTATCATCAATCCACTTCTGCGATTAATTTATTGCTAGAAAGCGATCCCAATCACGCAAAAGCATTTTTTCTTTATGGGCAAAACTACAAAGAATTAGGCGACACCATTCGAGCTATTAACAGCTTTCAAAAAGCAGTGGATTTGGATCCAGATATTCTAGCCGGTTGGATTTCCTTGGGCAATCTTTGGGGAAAAAAAGGCCCAACTATTGCAGAAAAATACTTTAAGACGGCTATTTCTATAGACTCCACTGATGTTTATGCGCTGAATAGTTATGCTTTGTTTTTGGGCAATCAAGATCGTTACGAAGAGAGTTTAAAGATTTATCGAAAGATAGCCATTAGGGATCCACAATTTAGCGATGGTTTTTTTAATGCAGGTATTATGTACTTGATGATTGATTCATTAAAGTTGGCAAACAAACAATTTGACCTTGCGGTCAAAACAAACCCTACTTTTGCGAAAGCTTATTATTATAGAGGGCTTACCTTTGAACAAGATGGTCAATTGGCTCTAGCAAAATCGGATTATGAGCAAGCCCTAAAATTTGATCCTGCGTTTCAAAAGGCAGTAGATGCTTTAGCAGCAATACAATAAAAAACATGAAAAATAAAAACAATTTTTACATTTTAATTCTTACTTTATTAGTAGCTAGTTTTGCCTATCGCTTTTTGGGTCATGCAAAAATGGACCAAACGACGATGTTATTTATGGGTTTACCAGCTTTGCTTTCAATCATGATCGTTAAGTTTTCAAACACACCTAAATCTTCTTATGGTGTTGTTTTTCGTACAATCACTTTATTTTTATTGATATCTGCGACCCTATTAGGAGAGGGCTTCATTTGTGTAGTCATGTCGGCTCCTATCTTTTATGCCATTGGCTTCATTTCTGTATTTATTATTAATAAAATCAATAAAGAGCGCAAAGATGATGACGACCCGCTTGATTCAGGGTTGTTTGCGATTGGTATTGCTTGTTTTCTAACGGTGTCAGGATTGTATGGTGATGCTTGTAAAAAGCCAATAAGAACCGTCTCTATTTCAAAAATAATTACTAATGATGTTTCTTTAGAAGCCCTTAATAATCCTGTTGACCTTGGAAAAGAATTGCCTGCATTTTTTGGAATAGGTTTTCCAAAACCCGTCAAGCTCCAAGGTACTGGACTCGAAATAGGCGACATAAAAACTATTCAATTCAAATCTACAACGAAAGGAATCGGAACTCTAAATTTAAAAGTAAAAAGTAGAACCCCTGATAAGATTATATTTCAAAACATTGGAGATAATTCACATATTAGTCATTGGATGACTTGGAATGACATAACCGTTTCAAAAGTAAAACTCCCCAATGGCGGCACACAAATAACCTGGAAAACGCAGTATCAATGTGAGCTAGGGCCTGCTTGGTATTTTGCGCCTATTGAGCAATATGCCGTAAAGCAAAGCACCCATCATCTTATGGATATCTATTTTAATGAGTGACTTTCTTCTTCAATTATCGGCTGATACTATCAGGTATTTTTTATTAGTCAGTGTTTTTGTCTTTCTAGTTTTCCTTATTTTTAAAAAGACGCAATCTGTAAAATTAAACTGGGGTTTATTCTATTCCTTTCTGTGGGTTTCTTGCTCGCTTCTTTTAATTAATTATTTTAGTGTTCAACAAGGCTATTGGCGTTTTCAGGAAAAATCTTTGGTATTGATTCCTGTTGATGTTTTTTTTGTTTGGGTTGTCTTGTGGGGGGTTCTAGTTCCTTTTTTTGCGCAAGGAAAATACATCGCTATACTAGCTGTTTTATTATTTTGGATTGATTTATTATTGATGCCTTTATTAGAACCAATAGGTATATTGACTTTAGGAGAAAACTGGTTGATGGGAGAATTATTGCTCATTGGCCTGGTATTTTTGCCTAGCCAAATTTGGTTTCATTTTCACAATACGAATACACATATTGGTGGGAGAAGCTTTTTCCAAGTATTAGTTATGGCCTTTTTATTATTAACAGGTCTGCCTTTTTTAGTGGGTCACCACATTGGCTATTCGGTGGCGGATTGGTCTCCTTTTGGGTTGCAAATATTATTCATTCTTGCTTTGCCCAGCCTCGTTGCGGTAGTGGATCTAGTTGGTAAAGGAAGAGGCACACCGTTTCCATACGACCCGACTACACAACTTGTACAGTCGGGGGTGTATGCGTATATACGAAATCCAATCCAATGGTCTTTTACTTGGAGTTTTGTACCGCTAGCCCTTATTTATCAGTCTCCGTTTTTATTGTTAGGGATACCCGTTTCGATTGCTTATGTCATTGGGGTTTCAAACGTTCAAGAAAAATCTGCCCTGCAAGAGCGGTACGGCCAAGCATGGATAAATTATGCAAAAGATGTTCCTGTTTGGTATTTTCAATGGAAGCCTACAACCATACCTACTGCAAAAATTTATTTTTCCAGTGACTGTGGTATTTGCGCAAGTTTCCGTAAGTGGTTAGCCAAAAAACACCCCTGTAACTTGATTTTTATGGACGCAAAAGCACACTCATCTGTCTTAGAAAGCTTGCGGTACGTAGGGGAAAACGGTGTTGAATACTCCAGTGTGGCAGCACTAGCAAGTGGCCTTGAGCACATTAATTTGTTTTGGGCGTCCATTGCTTGGATGATGCGACTGCCTGGCATTCTTCATATCCTCCAAATTATTGTAGATACGATGGAAATCGGAAAAGCATCCTGTCAAATTGAAAGATAAAACCTATCGACGAATATCCGTAGGTAAAATTGCCAAAGATTTTTTGGCTGGAAAAAAGGCAGCAATAGATCCAAAAGTAAAAACGGTCATTGCAACGGTCACAAAATCAAACCATCGAATCTGCATCGGGTATCGATCGACCGCAAATCCATCTGGAATAGAAACCAACCCATAATTGATATGACAATAATAAATCAATAACGCCAACACAAATCCACCCAACAAACCTAAAGTCAATAAAAATATTCCCTGAAAAAAGAAAATACTAAACACGCCTTTTTCTTCCAAGCCAATGGCACGCAACAAGGCAATGTCACTTCGTTTTTCTAGTACGGTCATCCATAGACTTCCGACCATGTTAAAGGCAACTAAAATCAATGCCAAGCTTATAATCGCATAAAACATCCATCGCTCTAGCTTCATGATTTTGAAAAATGCTTCATTTTGTTGGAAGCGATCTTTGTATGTAAATTGGTCCCCTAATATTTGCTGTAAAGCCGGCTTGACACGACTTGCCTCCACCCCTTCTTTCAATCCAATTTCGATGGCACTAGCTTGGTTAGGCATTTTTAATAATTCTCGGACAAACTCAATGTTCGATATTGCATATTGCATATCGACTTCTTCTTGAATCTGAAAAACACCTGACGTAGCGGCTAACCTAGACCGAAAAGGCTTTCCGACCGATGAGCGTTTCTTGTCCACTGGCATATAGATATTCACCAGTTTAAAAGGATCTATCCCAGCCAAAGAAAGCTTAGCTGCTAAGCCCGCTCCCAATACGAGGTAGTTTTTCCCCTCCTGTTCAAGTGTATATTCGCCATCAATCAATGTTGAGTCCAAGTGATTGATTTGGCGAAAGTTATCATCAACTCCTTTAATCGTTCCGAAATCTTGGCTACCATCAAACTCAAAGAAGGCGACTTCTTCAATGGTCACTGCTACATTTTGAATTCCATTGATGGCTCGTAACTTGATCACATCTGCCGAATCAATCGTAAAAAACTTTCCCTCCTTTAGTTCAATCTTTATCGGTGGATTAAAATAGCCAAACATGTCCCCAAGCAATTCCTCAAATCCATTAAACACCGAAAGCACAATCAATAATGCTGCCGTACCCACGGCAATCCCAAACACCGTAATGCTTGAAATGATGTGAATGGCATTCGTACTCTTTTTGGAAAAGATGTAGCGCCAAGATGTGCGTAAGGAAAAATTCATTGGGTAAAGGTACTCCCAAAATTATTTGGGAGCACTATGAGGAGGAAATAATTTTTCAGACGAAATCTAATCAATAGGTTCAAACCAAGCGGTAAAATGACGTAAAAAAGGAGGTTCTTTGACAATATTATAGCCTTTTACTTTGTCTCTACCCGCCAATAACGCTCCAAATACCTCTATCACATAATCAATGTGACTTTGGGTATATACACGTCTTGGAATAGCCATCCGTACGAGCTCCATGCTCGCTGGAATAAAAGAGCCATCTTCGGCATTTGAACCAAACATGACGGAGCCAATTTCTACGGCTCTCACTCCTCCTATCCGATACAACTCAATCGCCAAAGCATGTCCAGGAAACTGGTGTACAGGAATATGTGGATAAAAAGCTTTAGCGTCCACATAGACCGCATGCCCCCCTACAGGTTGAATGATCGGGACTCCTATCTCTGCTATTTTATTGCCAAGGTAAGCGGTGCTTTTTACCCGATAATGTATATAATCTGGCTCAAAAACTTCTTTTAAACCAATTGCTATCGCTTCCATATCACGTCCCGTCAAACCACCGTAAGTAGAAAAACCTTCCGTTACTATCAAGGTCGTTTGACACTCCATCGCCAACTGTTCGTCTCGTAACGCCAAGAAGCCGCCCATATTTACAAGCGCATCTTTCTTAGCACTCATGATGGCAGCATCCACAAATGTGAGCATTTTTTTGGCAATATCTTCATAGCTCCAATCACTATAAGCAGCCTCTCTATGCTTAATAAAGTATGCGTTTTCAGCGATACGGCACATATCTAAGACATATAAGACACCGTGTTTTTTGCATATTTCTCCGACGGCTTCGGCGTTTGCTAAACTTGCCGGTTGACCTCCTCCACTATTGTTGGTTACTGTCAAAATAACCGCTCCAATATTCTGAGCCCCTTGTTCTATAATGAGTTTATCCAATTTTTCAACATCCATATTTCCTTTAAAAGGATGTTCGGACGCTGGTTGTAGTCCTTCAGCGATGGGAATATCAAATGCTTTTGCCCCTGAAAACTCAATATTAGCCCGAGTCGTATCAAAATGTGTATTTGAAATAAAAACTTTGCCTGGGCCACCAATCTTGCTGTATAATAAGTGTTCAGCAGCACGACCTTGATGAGTCGGTAAGATAAATGGACAACTCGTCAATTCTTTGATGACCGCCTCCATCCGCTTCCAACTTCGTGCCCCCGCATAACTCTCATCTCCTCGCATGATACCTGCCCATTGGTTTGCGCTCATAGCGGAAGTCCCACTGTCGGTTAATAGGTCAATGATGACATCTTCTGCGTCGATTAAAAAGGGGTTGTAATGACGTTCTTTAAGGATTTTAATGCGTTGTTCTTCGGTCGTTAATTTGATAGGTTCGACGACTTTAATCCGAAAGGGTTCAATGGTTACTTTTTGCCACATGGTTAGGTTGTTTTCTTTAGTTGTTATTTGCTTACGCTAAATAGTTAGTTCAAAGGTAGTGATAATAATAATCCCACGGCTTGGTTTTTAGGTGTGGCATCATAAGGAAGTAAACTTATGCATTTGTAGGTTGAAGTTTTAGGAGTTGAGCTATTCATTTTACCAACTGCCCATTAATAAATGTCTTTAAACATTTCACTTGACTCAACTGGCTCTCCGGTATCTTCAGTGGATCTCGGTCAAGCACAATAAAATCTGCATATTTTCCTTTTTCTAATGAGCTGATACGGTCATCCATATTTATTTGCCAAGCAGCATCAATGGTCAAAGCTTTGATGGCTTGCATCACAGAAATTTTTTGTTCTTCACCTATGAGCATTCCCGATTTCGTTTTTCTTTCAACGGCTGTTTGTATGAGTTTAAAAGGACGACTGGCAAACATCGGCTGATCGGCATGCAACGAAAATCTAATCCCTTTTTTAGCCGCCGCCCCAACAGGCAAAATCATCTTTGCCCGTTCTGCTCCGACCAGTCCATCAAGGCCACTAAAAAACTAGCCCTAAAACCTACTGAACAATCAACTTTTCGTATCCCAAATTTCGCCCATGAGCATCTGTATAAAAAACAATAAAAAC
>CAYRVZ010000008.1:0-12325 GCA_964427815.1 uncultured Saprospiraceae bacterium
AAAAATTAACTCTCTTCATAGTCGGAAGCGTTTAAGTTAAGAATAAAAATTTCAAGTATTGTTCATTTTGAACATGTATTAAAGCAAAGATAATAATCTTTTCCTTTTTCAGTATGCAAAGTTACGGTTTTATTTTCGGATAGCAAAGATAATACTTTTTAATCTGCCTTGTACCAAGTTCATAATCCGAAAATTGAGATAGCGGACTCACACTGTTATTCTTGAATAAGATGCTTATTTCTTGCAGTGGATTATAGGACATATTAGTTTGTATTCCGCTAAATACTAATAAGTCCGTATAATCTTTGGTTACTGTGCCCATTTTTCCGACCAAGTTCTTTTTTATTTGGTCGACATATTCTGGCGAAAAAGATGATTTTTTATACTCCAACCTAAAAAGATGACGATTTTGGAGTCCTGAAGCTAAATAGTTCAGCACAAAATCATCATGCCCCACAAAACTTTTAATTGCCATTTGGATGTCACAATCATCTAATTTTGCAAATAAATCTAACCATTTTGGGTCTTTTTTCGCTTTCGCAAAATCTACATCTTCTTCCAAAAACTGCGCTAGTGCTTCCGAAATATTAAATTTTTTGCCTTTTTGCGCAAGCGCCTTCGCCCGCTTAAACAACTGAATCAACATCAATTCTGCTGAAAGGGATGTTTTATGCAAATAAACTTGCCAATACATAATCCGTCGGGCATTCAAAAATTGCTCAATGGAATATATTCCTTTCTCCTCCACCACTAGTTCGTTATTCCGAACATCTAGCATCTTGATAATGCGGTCGTAACCCACTCTTCCTTCTATCACGCCGCTAAAATAACTATCTCTATTCAGATAGTCCATGCGATCCATATCCAATTGCCCTGATACTAATTGGAATAAAAATCGCTTTGGGTGTTGATTCTTAAAAATTTTTATCGCAAGATCCAAACGGCCTTCATATTCTTCGTTCAACCTATCCATAAACAATAAAGAAAGTTCCTCATGACTAAAACTCACAATAGAATGCTCTAATGCGTGACTTTGAGGACCATGCCCTATATCATGCAGCAAAATCGCAATTCCAACTGCTTCCGCTTCCTCATCTGTAATATCCACCGCTTTTGCCTGAAGCACCCGAATGGTCTTGGCCATAAGGTAATAAGCCCCTAAAGCGTGTTGAAAACGATTATGATTAGCTCCAGGATACACCAGATTCGTTAATCCCAGTTGTCGTATGCGGCGCAACCGTTGAAAGAACGGATGATCTACGAGATCCAAAATGATTCCGTACGGAATCTCCACAAACCCATAGACGGGGTCATTAAAAATCTTTTTTCTACCCATTGTCGAAATATGCCCTTTAAGGATGGCGTTAAGAATGCTCAAAGTTCGTATTTTTGCTTATCATATTTCTGTTTACTTGCGTAAAAAATAAAATCTACCTTTTTTTAGATTAGATTTAGCTTTAATTCGAGACAAAAAACCAATCAATGAATAACGTCAAAATACTATGGGTCGATGATGAAATCGACTTACTAAAGCCACACTTTTTATTTTTAGAAGCCAAAGGCTACCAATTAATTGCAGCATCGAATGGGTATGATGCCATCGAAGAGCTAGAAGAAAACCCAGATATAGATATTATTTTTTTGGATGAATCTATGCCTGGAATGACTGGATTGGAGACTTTGCCTAAGTTAAAAGCCACCAACCCCAATGTCCCGGTTGTGATGATTACTAAAAATGCTGCAGAAAACATCATGGAAGAGGCAATTGGGGCACAAATAACGGACTATCTCATCAAGCCTGTCAATCCCAACCAGATTTTGCTTACGCTAAAAAAAGTGGTGGACAATAAGCGGTTGGTTCGGGAAAAAACATCTTCTGGCTACCAACAAGATTTCAGGAAGATTTTTATGCAAATAAATAGTGGGCTGAATTTTGACGAATGGGTGAATGTATATAAAGAAATCGTAGCTTGGGAGTTAAAAATCGATCATTCTAATTCTTTGAACATGGCCGACATCTTATCTTCTCAAAAGTCCGAAGCCAATGCTTCTTTTTCGAAGTTCATTACTAAACATTACGAAAACTGGCATCTAGGAGCCAAAGAAGACCGCCCAACCATGTCTCATGAAGTCATGCGGGAAAGTGTATTTCCTAATATGCAAGAAGGTGTACCGACTGTGATGTTATTGTTGGATAATTTGAGGTACGATCAATGGAAAGTTATTGAGCCCATTATTGCCGAGCGTTTTCGAGTAATCAAAGAGGATACCTTTTGTAGTATCTTGCCCACAACGACACAATATAGTAGAAATGCGATCTTTGCGGGCATGTTGCCTTCTGAGATAGAACGGTATCATAAGGCGTATTGGAAAAATGATGTAGAGGACGGGGGTAAGAATAATTTTGAGGATAAACTACTAGAGATTCAGGTCAAGAAGGCAATTCGTAATAAGGAAATCAAGTTGGATTATTTTAAGGTAACTTCTGTCAGAAAAGCCAAACAACTAAATGATAATGTCTTAAATTATTTAGATAATGATTTGACGGTCATTGTTTATAATTTTATTGACATGCTTTCTCACGCACGCACAGAGATGGAGGTGCTCAAAGAATTAGCCGGTGATGAAAAAGCCTATCGCTCTCTGACTAAGTCTTGGTTTTTGCATTCGCCGCTTTGGTCTGCTTTACAAAAGATTTCTGAAAAGAAAATGCGCCTGATAATCGCCACAGACCATGGAACGATTCGAGTAAATAAGCCGTCGAAGATTGTTGGAGATCGAGATACAACGACCAACCTGCGGTACAAAGCTGGTCGAAATCTACGCTACGAACAAAAAGATGTGCTTGCCATCAAGAAGCCCAACAATGTGGGATTGCCCACTCCAAATATCAGTTCTACTTTTGTTTTTGCGAAAGAGGATATGTATTTTTTATACCCCAATAATTACACTAAATTTTTGAATTATTTCCGTAATACTTTCCAGCACGGAGGTATTTCATTAGAGGAGATGATCTGTCCGGTAGTTGTATTGGATAGTAAAGTGTAAGGAAATATTCCTTCTGAAGCTGAAATTAAACCTGTTGGTGGACGAGTCCGCCAACAGGTTTAAAATTTTATCTAGCGTATGACACCGCTCTTTTTTCTCGAATGACCGTGACCCTTATCTGCCCTGGGTATTGCATTTCATCTTGGATTTTTTGAGAAATTGCGAAAGCTAAATCATCTGCTCGTTGGTCTGTGACTTTTTCTGATTCCACAATGACCCGTAATTCTCTACCAGCCTGCATGGCAAAAGCTTTTTGCACGCCTTCATAAGAAAGCGCCAAGTCCTCAAGGTCCGTAATCCGCTTCATATAATTCTCAACCATTTCCCGACGGGCGCCAGGTCTTGCTCCCGAAATCGAGTCACACGCCTGCGTAATTGGAGCCAAGATGTTATTCATTTCCATTTCATCATGGTGGGCTCCTACGGCATTACAAATCGCTGGATGTTCTTTGTATTTTTTACAGACCTCAAAGCCATATAAAGCATGAGACAATTCGCTCTCTTCTTCAGCGACTTTTCCAATATCATGCAACAGCCCTGCCCGTTTAGCCATTTTGACTTTTTTGCGGGACATACCTAATTCTGCTGCCATCATCGCACATAGATTCGCTACTTCGATCGAGTGTCTTAATAGATTCTGTCCATAAGAAGACCGAAACCTCATCCGCCCCACCATCTTAACTAAATATGGATGTAGTCCATGAATATCTAAATCAATAACGGTACGCTCACCGATTTCTATGATTCTTTGTCCTAGCTCCTTCTTGACCTTTGCGACTACTTCTTCAATGCGTCCTGGGTGCATCCTGCCATCAGCAACTAAACGTTGTAAGGATAGTCTTGCCACCTCCCGACGGATAGGATCAAAACTAGAAATCACTATTGCTTCGGGCGTGTCATCTACCACAAGCTCTACTCCCGTAGCACTTTCCAAAGAACGAATATTTCGCCCTTCTCGACCGATAATCTGTCCCTTGATATCATCTGATTCCAATTTAAAAACAGAAACGGTATTTTCAATAGTAAACTCCGAAGCCATTCTTTGGATGGTCTGAATGACAATTTTCTTAGCCTCTTTATTTGCCGTAACCTTGGCAGCCTCTATGCTATCTTTGACGATGGACATTGCTTCCGTTTCAGATTTAGCTTTGACGGCATCAAGTATTTGTTCTTTTGCTTCTGCTTGGGATAGCCCTGCGATGGATTCCAGCTTCTGAATACGCTCTCCATTCGCTTTGTCTAGTTGTTCTTTCTTCTCTGCAACTAGTTTTTGCTGTTTTTCAAGCGTTTCTTTCATGGCAAGTATTTCTTTGTCACGCTGTTGTATTTCATTGCGTTCTTCTTCTATCTCTTCACGCTCTTCTTGCAATTCAGCCTGTTTGCCAGCCCACTCTTTTTCAAGGGTTTTGAACTCACTAATTTTTTCGTTTAGTTCGATTTTTTGTTCTGCCTTATACGCTTGATAATCCAATTTTAGCTTGGAGAATTTGGCTCTTGCCTCTTCAATTTTCTTTTGCTTAAACTTTTCATTGTGGACTTCCGCCTTTGCAATGATTTTTCCCTTTTTCGTTTCAGCTTCATCGACCAGTTGCTTGGCAGTCAATGTAGCTTCTTTAATCATCAAATCAGACTTTGCATTGATTTCGTTGATTTTGCCTTCATTGATTTTGCCAAAAACATTTTTGGCGCCAAAGAAAGCAAGGATTCCTCCTATTATTAGTCCTATCACAATTGATATTGGATCCATAATTTTAGTCAGTTTTCACTAGGTACGTACCTAGAAAAGGTTTAGTAAGATAGAAAACTGCGCCCCTTACGGGCAAAATGGAGCAAAACCGTGTGCAAATTCAAAAAAGGTTTTAAATAAAATCTATGGGCTAACAATTTCTTCAATGTCCCTAAGTAATGCATCAATCTCAGAATTTGACTTTAAGTTATTCGCTTTTATATTATCCACTGCGTAGGTGAGTAGGAGCATCACCGCCCCGTCCATTTTGTCCTTTAGTCGATAATCAATCTGGTACTTACTAATTCGCTCGTTGATATCTTTTTCTGCTTCCTTCATCATTTCGACTTCGGAATAATGGACACTCAACGGCACGTTCTTGCCCGCGATGTTTAAGGTAATCGACTTTAATTCTGTTTCTGCCATGGTTTATAATTGTTTAAGCCATGTAATGCTTTTATCAATATCAGCAATATATCCTTTTACTTCCTTTTTTAAGGCAAATAATTCGGTTTTGGATATACCACAATCTTCCTTTTTTGAAGTATATGCTTTTTCAACATGCGCACTACCTCCACTCTCAGCCTCTAATTTCAAAAATTTATTGGCTTTTCTCAATGCTTCATTTTCTCTACGCATTTCAGCCAATTTAGCTTGCATATGTCCTACATTAATGAGGATTTTTTGTAACCTGTCTTGAACTTCCATCGAAAAAATATTCATTGAGAAAAATACGTCACTTTCGCTAAAAAGAGAACGTACCGCAAATATATAAAGAAACATTAGAATTGTAGGTATCGTCGGTAAAAAAACGACAATTTAGGATGCAACAGAGGTTAATTCCTTTCGGAAATTGTAGTATTTTTTAATTTCCATCCAAGAATCGGAATCCGTCGAGCACTTGCTTCGGGTGGCTGGATAATTGACTTTCCTTACAAAAACTGGTTCCACCCATGTAGCAGCATCCCTCGCCATTCGCTTTCGCTTCTTTAATAATTGATAGCTTTTTTGCTTTGTTGAACTTCTTTGTTCCTTTTTTAGTCACTTTCATGTCCATAATTACGAATTTTTTCCGCAATATTGTATCCTTTATTAGGGGGCTGTTACAATGCTGTTGGCTCTTTTCGTATGCCATAGTAGGCAAACTTTGTTAATATGCACCACCTTTGTGTTTGGCACTTAACCCTTATTATTTTTATATTCTATTAGGTAACGTTTTTACTTTTTCTGTTATTATTTTTGTTAGACTATTCGCTTTATCATTCCACCTTTCTTTAAATAATAGATGAATATTTTTAGGATTTATTTGTTCAGAAGAGATATCGTCAATATCTTCATCCGTAGCATCTGCATATTGTAAATAAATAACTAAATTTTCTCTTTCTTTTCCTATTCCAAAAACTCCCTTATTTTCACAAGTTTTTAATGCTCTGATTAAGGTGTTTTCGTAATCTTTCATTGTGGAATCATATTCCTCATCTTTTATGCCATTGATGAAGGTGGAAACTTCATTATCGCCAATTCCTGAGTATTCCCATTCAGGAATACACCAAAAGGAAGATGGATGAAAATCTTTTTCTTCATATCTAATTAAAGTTCTATTTAAAGATTCCACTGTGTTTCCCGCAGAAAAAAAACCTGTAATATCTCCAACTATTCCAATAGCATAACCATAAAGAGTTTCGTTCTTTGTTTTTTCCTTTATCAGTTCAAAATCCTCAATAATTTGTTTTACTGCTAAATCGTGTATTTTATTTTTAATTTCTTCATTCATATTTTCGGATGGTTGAATCTAATGTTGCCTAACGTTTGTGAATGAAGCGTAATGGCGTTTTTTAAATTGTACTACCCCAGTTGATAAATTTTCAATCTTTACATCTGGATATCCTCCAAGATTTTCAAAGATTCAAAAATATAAGCATCCTTTTGGACATTCTCGAGCCAGTTATCATTCTTTTTGATATTGGAAGAATCTCTGTTTATTTCAGAAAGATCAAAAGTTAAATTGGTGACTTCGAAATTGGGTATTTCTGTCATTATATCCTCAAACTCTTTTGCCTTTTCTTCTTGCATTTTTTCAAAAGCTCGGTAGGTATTAAACTCCAAGTCAATGACGGTGCTATCTCTAAATTTCTTGTAGCGCTTTGCATTTTCATCTATTTTCGCAAATACGGGGTTGTTTGCAATTCTTTTCTGACTATTTTGGAGGACGGCTTGCTTATTCTGGATCGTGTAGGCCTTGCGATATCTAGCAGGCTCAATTTTAGACCAATCAAGCGGGTGTTCCATCTCTCTTTCTCCTTTTTCTAGATAAGCAAAATCATCGGGCAAGACCACATCAGACGCCACGCCACGCAATTGTGTAGAGCCACCATTGATTCTATAAAACTTTTGAGTCGTTAACTTAATATCTCCAAGGGGGCGCACCTCTTTAGGAGATCTTCTATCCAAAGACAAAAAACTCTGAACGGTTCCTTTTCCATAAGTCTGTTTGCTTCCCACAATAATGGCTCTATCATAATCCTGGAGAGCAGCCGCTAGTATTTCAGAAGCAGAGGCGCTAAAAGAATTAACCATGATGACAATGGGTCCATCAAACTGCGTTTCTGGATCTTCATCCCGAAGGACTCTTGCTCTACGGGTTCTAGGTTTTACTTGTACAATGGGCCCTTCTGGAATAAACAATCCCCCGATGGTCACCACGTCTCTTAAAGAACCACCCCCATTATTTCTTAAATCTATTGCTATTCCTTCAACCCCTTCTCTTTTTAATTTTTCAATTTCAACCGCCATATCGACTGCACAGCTTTTTCCTCCTTCTCTGTTAAAATCAACATAAAACTTTGGTAATTTAATGTAGCCATACTTCTTACCACCTTTTTCTTTGATTATCAAGGACTTAGCAAAAGAATATTCCATCTTTACTAAGTCTCTAACAATCTGAATCTTCTCTGTGGCACCATCCTTCTTCTTCACGGTTAAGTTGACGACAGACCCTTTTTTACCCCGAATAATCTTAACGACCTCTCCTATCTCCCAGCCTGAAATATTAATGGGTTCTCCTTCTTCTTGTGCCACTAACTGAATAATATCTTCCGCCTTGAGGTCACCTTGTTTCCATGCTGGACCTCCGACCACGACTCTTACTATTTTGGTATGCTCTCCATCTGTTTGCAATACTGCGCCAATCCCTTCCAAAGATCCGGACATATTAATGTCAAAATTTTCTTTGTCAGCTGGCAAAAAATAACCGGTATGCGGATCAAATACATTGGTAATCACATTCAAATACATGGATAGATTGTCTTTGCGTTTTCGTTTATTCATCCGCTTATACCATCTATCAAAATCTCTTTCCGTCTTCTCCCTTGCTTCTGCTTCCAACGTGACAATATCTTTTATCTCTACCTCTTTATCTTCGTCTTCTCTGGCTTGCTCTTGCTCTTTTAGCTTATCGGATATTTTTGACAAGACACGCGACTTGAGCATTTTTCTCCAATAATCTCTTAAAGTAGCTCCATCTTGGGCAAAGCTCTTCTTTTCTCCGTCTGTCTCGAAAAGTTCTTTTTTACGCAAGTCAAATGGCTTTGCTAAAATCTCTTTGTAATACCCCTCTGTCTTGTTGACTGCTTTGTCTAGAAGCGCTTGCGACAAATTAAAAAATTCATAATTCCCTTCTACTGATTCGTTATCGATTAAATGGCGAAATTTTTCTAATTCCCTAATATCAGTCTGGGTAAAAAACCGCTTCGCTCCATCTAATCTATCCATGTACAAATCAAAAACATCTTCAGAAAATTGATCGTTGAGCACCACAGGTTTAAAGTGCATCTGATCTAAGCGCGCGAGCATAGTTTTAATGAGTACACGCTCTTTATTCGTATCAATCGGTGGAGCGAGAAATTGCTTAAAAACAAAAGAGCCTAGTAACACGACGGCTACGATAGAAAAAAGAAGATTACGCATTTTTTTATTTTTTTTCATAAAAGGGGTCTAAAACCAATAGGTTCTCGTAGCTGTAACGTCTCATAAGTATCAACAAGTATGATTTTAAAGGCTTTGGACACAGATACAGCTACAATATGGCAAAAAAGATACCGCATTTGCCTCAATTAACGTCAATATTAACAGTTTGTTAAAAGCTTTGTTCTTTTTATGAAGGCAACTTGTTAAAAGTTGAATACAACCAAGAACAAATCAACGCCGTAGGCAATTTGAACGTCCGAAGGACAAAATTGAACTAAACAAATTTGAACATGATAACTGAAAAAGAAATAAAAGTAGCCATTATAGGGGGAGGTGCAGCCGGTTTTTTCACGGCCATTAACATAAAAGACAACTATCCCAATGCCCGAGTGACTATTTTTGAAAAAACAAGTAAGTTATTAGCTAAGGTAAAGATTTCTGGCGGGGGGCGATGCAATGTAACAAATGGAACGACAAGTATTAAAGAATTGTCTGCTGCCTATCCTAGAGGAGGCAAAAAGCTCAAAAAAGCGTTCTCCACTTTCATGACAACTGATACTATCCAATGGTTTGAAAAAAGAGGCGTTCCTTTAGTCACTCAACCAGACAATTGCGTATTTCCAAAATCCCAAGATTCGCAGAGCATTATTGATTGCTTTTTAAGGTTAGCGAAAGGTAATAAGGTCATCATCAAAACAAAAAATGAAATTACGTCATTGGCAAAAAGAAACAACAAAATAGCATTGATTTTTAAAGATGGACGAGTCGATATTTTCGATGCAGTTGTAGTGACAACAGGAGGCGCTCCCAAAATAAAACGACTGCAATGGTTGGCAAAACTAGGTCATCAAATCGAGTCGCCAGTACCCTCCTTATTTACGTTTAAAATACCAAACAACCCCATTACTCAATTAATGGGCAACGTTGTCACAGGTGCCTTAGTAAGCATACAAGGGACAAAGCTCAAAGGGGATGGCCCTTTATTAATTACGCATTGGGGAATGAGTGGTCCCGCTATTTTAAAGCTATCTGCTTTTGGAGCTCGTATCCTTGCGGAAAAAGAGTATCACTTTACTATTCAAGTGAATTGGATTGGTATTCCTAATTTTAATATTGCGTATCAGAAGATAGCCGACATCTGCGAGCAACACCCAAAAAAACAACTCGGCAACTATCGACCTTTTGCCCTACCAGAAAGGATTTGGCATCACCTGCTTGAGAAAATTCAAATGCCCCGTAACAAACCTTGGCAAGAACTTGGCAAAAAAGGAATTAATAAGATTGTGACCCTTTTAACAAATGACCTTTATACAGTCAAAGGACAAACTAAATTTAGAGAAGAATTTGTGACCTGTGGTGGCGTAAGCCTAGAAAGTATCCACTTCTCAACCATGGAAAGCAAGGTTTTCCCCAATCTTTTTTTTGCAGGTGAAGTGCTAGACATTGATGGCATTACAGGTGGCTATAATTTTCAGGCTGCATGGACTACTGGTTTTATTGCTGCTCGATTGGGGTCGATAAAGAAGGGCAACAATTAAAAAAATGTCTTTACACTTCCTCCGGACCTCCTCCGACAAAATCAGGAATATAAATACCGTCTTCTAAAAAAACCGCTAGTTCACTATGAATAAAACCACGTACTGTAGAAATGTACTCCTCTGGGTACAGTAGATGTACATTGGGTCCAGCATCTAATGTAAAATAAACAGGCACTTTTTCTTCCTGTCGAAAACGGCGGATGGCTTGAATAATTGAAATTGTTTTGGGCTCCATCAGTAAGTAAGATGGATTAGAAGTCATCATCAGACCATGTAAGGTGAGTGCTTCATTTTCGGTTATACGTCCAAAAACTTCTATGTCTCCATTTTTAAGTGCTTCCAACAATTCAGCTAACCGATGCCTAGCCTGTTCATAACGCGTAGCTGCGTACGGGTTATTTTCCATCAAAGCATGACCTGCCCGACTAGAGACGGGTTTTTCGGCATCGCTAACAATTAAAATATCATCATGAAGATCCTTAAAAATAGGGTGCAATTTTTCTTCGATGGAGATGGCGTACTCATCCGACGATCCCTGAACTAAATGGGTTTGCCCCCAAATAGCCGCTTGCCCAAAAATAGATCGGGCGGCACTTCCAGAACCCAATCTTGCAATATGCGATGCTTTTTGATCAAAAGCAGTGTCGTCTGATAATGTACCGAAAAACTGATCCTCCATAGAACATAAACACAAAGCCAAAGCACTCATGGAGGAAGCAGAAGAAGCAATGCCTGCCGAATGCGGAAAAGAATTAACCGATTCAATTTTTAAAGAAAGCTGTTCTAAAAAAGGAAATTCCGGAATAACTTGCTCCAAAAAGGTCTGCACTTTTTGCTGAAAAGCTGGATTTGTTTTACCTTCAAAATAAAAATCCAAATCTATCCCAGTACCTTCTTTGGGTTCGAAAAAAAGTTTTGTTTCTGTCAATGCATTTTGGAGGGTAAAGCTCATCGAAGGGTTTTGCGGAAGCTGAATGCCATGCTTGCCCCAGTATTTGATGATAGCAATATTAGAAGGACTTTGCCAGTGAACTTGACCCGACTTAAGGTCTTTGGTAGGTATTATTAATTCAGACATATTTTATTTTTAATATTACTTTGGCGAGCTGGCCGAAATGACATTTTCTTCCTCAATCAATGGAAACAAAGAAAAACGCATATACAGTTGAGCGGTTGCCAAAACATCTTTTTCACAATAAGTGGCAATTCGCTCTAGCCCATTCTCCTCATTCCAAAAAACCACGCCGACTTGGCTACCATCAATATCGTCTTTGGGCGAAGGTATGTCAAAAATGGCGGTTAGTAAACTAAGTGAAGTATAGTTTTTGTAATCCCCAAATTTCCACAAAGCCAATGTATCTATTAGATGCCCTGTTTCCCAAGGTTTACGTCCAGCAATATTCAAGATAGCAGGCAAGGTCATTTGGTTAATAATCATGCGTCGGCAAATATATGGCACGTCAAACTCTTTGATATTGTGCCCACAAATAGCGTGTCTATTCAGATTGTTGTAATGCTGGTTGAGTAATTCAGCGAATTTTTCGAGCAATATTTTTTCGTCCTTATCTGCAAAAGACTTAATCCTCATCGTCGTCTTGAGGCTGTCTTTATCTCTGGAAATAAAACCCACAGAAATACAGACAATCTTACCAAATTCTGCGTAGATAGCCGCCCGCTCCTGATACGTTTTGGCATAGATCTCTTCGTCTAAGATTTCATCGTACTTGCGTAAAATACTCCTTGCCTTTTTTTGCCAAAGGGGTTTTAAGCGTTCGGATATTCCTTCGTAAGAAGCCTGTTGACTAACAGTCTCGATATCTAAAAAGAGGATATTGGATAGGTCTGTTCCTTGTACCATTGTCTTGCGTTTTGATAATTATTGTAAAAGTAGTCATAAGTTTTAAATTATCTTACTTTCTAGCACCAAAAGGTATGAGAGGCTGGGATGTGACATGAGCGACATGCGAGGAATGGAACACGGAGGACACAGATTTTGCGGATTTACGCGGTTAGGCATAAGCGACACAGGGATAACCGCTAAGACGCG
>CAYRVZ010000008.1:12425-19611 GCA_964427815.1 uncultured Saprospiraceae bacterium
CGGTTAGGCATAAGCGACACAGGGATAACCGCTAAGACGCGAAGGCATAATGCTAAAAATAATGCGAGCGCTTCAAACGATGACGCTATAGCTCCGTAGGTGCGACACCTTTGTAGAATGGAACTGCTTGAGACGTTTAAGACTCTACGACAAGTACAAAATTGGACACTAAGTCAATACACCTGCCTTGCGGAAAAACAGAAAAAAATCTTGCGGAAAATTTTTCAAAATCCTCCAAATCCCTTTTCATGTAATTAAACAACAAGAGACTATTTTTATTATTTAATGAATCGGCTAATTGCTGGAGAAAAGGTAATGCTTTTGCGAAAGCTGGCACTTCTTCTCCGACAAAAATATCTACACAGATCAGGCTAAATTTTCGAGTATTATCTTTCAAGAATTTTTGGGCATTGATGGGTAAGATATCGACGTTGGCAATTAGTCTAGGATTGGCATATTTTTGCGCAAGCGAAACGATAATCGGGTCTAACTCTATTCCTGTAAATTCATAGAGCTGTGCATGTTTTTTTTCCAAAATAAATGGAATACTGCCCATTCCATACCCAAGAATCAAAGCTTTTAGTTTATTTCCATGCGGCAGCTGCGCTTGCAAAAAAGACTTTTGAAAGACAAAATATAAATCATCGTAGGAATAAATAGCCTCTTCTCCTTGCAATCTCAGCCGACCATTGACTAGGTGCAAAGTCAAGTTATTATGGTCGTGGTCTTTACCTTTGAATAGCTGGACAGCCCAAAACCGGCTTAAAAGATATTTCCACTTAGCTATTTTCACTAGAGATGAAAGGCTTTCGAAAATCGCTGGTCATACGGAAGATGTGCTCCATGATGCTATGATACGTCTTGGACAATTCAATAGATCTTCTTGCTTGCACTCTTTCTGCGGTCAGGATAGCTTTAGAGATATCATAAGTAGATTTTTGTTCGCTTGTATTCCAAGTAAAGGATGGAATAAATTTTTCAGAAAATCCAGGGATAGCCAAATTGGCATTGACCCCTACCACTGTACCCGTATTGAGCATTGTGTTAATCCCACACTTGCTATGATCGCCCATGATGAGTCCATGAAAAATCAAATTTGTCTGACGGTACTCATTAGTATTATAATCCCAGACACGAATAGGAGAGTAATTATTTTTCAGGTTTGAGCAATTGGTATCTGCCCCTAGATTGCACCATTCTGCCACTACGCTATTACCTAGATAGCCATCATGCCCTTTGTTAGAGAAGCCAAAGAAAACGCAATTATTCACTTCCCCTCCAATCGTACAACTCGGACCAATGGTGGTATTTTTATATATTTTTGCGCCCATTTTGATGACACTATTGGCACAAAAAGCGGCTGTTCCCCTAATCATGACTCCTTCCATTATTTTGACATCTTTGCCGATATAGACGGGGCCATCAGTCGTATTGATACTCGCCGCTAATATGGTCGCTCCTTCTTCTATAAAAATGGGATTGTTTCCGATGATTCTAGTGTGGGCGGGGAGCGTTTGCGATTTTCTTCCTTTGGTAATGAGTTCAAAATCTTGCTTGATTTGGGCTTCGTTCTTAAGGAATATATCACTAGGCAGAAGGATCGTATCAACCTCTTCGATGGCTGTTACGGTCAGGTCGTTTTCGGGTATTTCTAAACTTGGCGGAATAAATTCACCTGGAATATTGGCCGCAATTAAAATCCCTTTGTAGGACAACCCATGCATGGGTTCAAGCTGGTCAATACTGGCTACTAAACTCTTTGTAGGGAGTATGTTCCCTGCGATAAGCAGGTTATCTCTTTCAATGGTAGTAGGATACTTTCGGTTCAGGTAGTCTTGGGTAAAATTAGAAATAGTTGCTGGAATCCAATACCCCCACTTCTCTTTGATCGTCAATATACCGACCCGAATTTCAGAAGTCGGGCGATAAAAGGTAAGGGGTCTTAAAGACGCCCAAGCTTGATCAAAAAGAATAATATTTTTCATACTTACGATTAAGAAGTCCAAAAATAAGAAAAGCCCCGATACTGATAGTTATCAGTATGAGGCTTTTTCCTATATATATTCAAACTAGCGCTAAACGAGCTAATGTTATTTGGCGAATTTCGCAAATTTCTTTTTAAACTTGTCAATACGACCAGCAGAATCCACAAATTTCATCTTGCCCGTATAAAATGGGTGAGACTTAGAAGAGATTTCTAACTTATAAAGTGGGTATTCTGCCCCATCAATAGAGATGGTTTCTTTTGTTTCTGCACAAGATCTAACCAAAAACACATCATCCGTGGAAATGTCTTTAAAAGCGACCATTCTATACCTCTCTGGGTGTATTCCTTTTTTCATAACGTCCAAAATTTTAGGAGTGCAAAGATAAGCGCATTTTTATTCAATAGGAAGTAAAAAGCGCATTTTTGATAAAAAATTTGAAAAATACTTTTTTGTCCCTTATTTATAAGGCCTTATAACCTCTCCTATTAAAAATCGTTGTACTTTTTTGTTAAGGTTGTTTTTGAACCAAAACTCCCTTAATTTAGGGGATAATTTCCCACTTCTTTTACTGTTAAAATACTTTTTGCCTTATGATGAACGAACCGATTTCTACAATCATGAAAACGAAATTGATTACGGTCAAGCCTGAAGATACTCTAGATGTCGTCAGGGCTTTTTTTCTTTCCAGAAACATCCACCATTTACCCGTTGTTGATGGTGACTACCAGTTAGTTGGAATCATTACGAGCCATGACACCTATAGATTAAACTTAAAGTTTGAAGATTACCACAAACTGACAGTCGGGGAGGTAATGGTTAGAAAAATAGCTAAGTTGAACCCAGAGGATAAAATTGGCGTTGCTGCGGAACTTTTTTTACTTAACAAGTTCCATGCAACCCCTATCGTCGATACGACCAATAAACTAGTTGGTCTAGTGACTGACTTTGACATTTTACGATATAGCTTCAAGAAAGCCTATCCTACGCAAGATATCTAAACGGGCGTCCTCCAAAATATATAAAAAAGCCATCTCGAAATTCGGGATGGCTTTTTTTGTATTTAAGGGCGATTTTAATCATTGACTAGCTATAAAAAAACAGGCAAACGGTTGCACCATTTGCCTGTTTTGCACCTTTAATTTATACTAAATAACGACTTCTTTCTCTTCCATGATTTTACGGATATTAATCAGCGCATAGCGCATACGACCTAGTGCCGTATTGATACTGACCCGCGTCAAAGCAGAAATTTCTTTAAAACTCATGTCTGCATAGTGTCTTAGAATCACCACTTCTCGCTGCTCTGGAGGCAACAAATCAACTAGTTTTCTAATCTTGTCGTGTGTTTCGCTCTTAATCATCAACTCATCAGATCCTGGCTCTGAATTTTCCAATACATCGAAGATGTCAAAATCCTCTGTTGGACGGATATGTGAGCGACGCTTATTTCTACGGAAGTTATCGACACACATATTGTAAGCAATACGGGACGCCCATTGGACAAATTTGCCTTCGTGGTTGTATTTTCCTTTCCGTAAGGTATCGATTATCTTGATGAATACATCCTGAAAGATGTCTTCCGCAAGAGCGTGATCCTTTACAAACAAGTAAATAGTGGTGTAAATTTTTGCTTTGTGTCTGCCTAGTAAAAGGCTAAAAGCTTTTTCATCTCCCTTCAGGTATAGGGTAATCAACTCCTGATCAGTCAAAGGTGCATACTGCATAGGTCTACGTTTTATAAGTGAACAAAATCCAAATTCAAAAAAGTAGAACTACTGCTATACGCTATCAGGTTTTAGTTTTGTGGCAAAGTTGCCTCGTTGTTGATTGATGCTGCTAAGATAGTGCCAATAGGAAAATAATGCAAATTATAAAATCCTGTTAACAGCTACTTAACGAAAACCAAATAAAATTTGGCTTTTCATCCAGCATACACAAATATACTTTGGATGAACAACAAAGGTAAGTGTTCTTTCCTTCTATGTCAATTTTTTTTGTGTTTTTATCGTCTTGACGCCTATCTTTACACCCAATATGCGAGATAAGACCTATTTTGTTTCTGATTTTCATTTAGGGGTAGACGCCCATTTGACTTCTTCTGAACGGGAGAAAAAAATTATTCGATGGTTAGACATCATCAAGCATGATGCCAAGCAAATCTATTTATTAGGAGATGTTTTTGATTTTTGGTTTGAATACAAACAGGTCATTCCGAAAGGGTATACACGGATATTGGGAAAACTAGGGGAATTGACAGATGCAGGCATTCCCATAACGTTCTTTATTGGCAACCACGACATGTGGATGTTTTCCTATTTTGAAAAAGAATTGAACATTCCCATTTTGCGCAAGCCGATTAGCTTAACCATCGATGGAAAGACCTTTTTTTTAGGGCATGGGGATGGTTTGGGGCCAGGAGATCGGGGGTACAAGCTTATCAAAAAGGTTTTTGCTAGCCCTATCAGTCAGTGGTTATTTGCGCGTATTCACCCCAATTTAGGCATCGGCATCGCTAATTTTTGGTCACAAAAGAGCAAGGACTCGGGACAGCAAGATCTCGCTAAAGGTTGGTTAGGAGCACCCAACGAATGGTTGGCTCAATATGCAAATGACACACTCAAAACAAAGCATTATGATTTTTTTGTCTTCGGGCATCGACATCTACCGATTGACTTGACACTAAATAATGGTGAGAGCCGTTATATCAATCTCGGGGAATGGTTGACCCAATACTCTTATGCCGTATTTGATGGAAATGATTTACAAATTCAATTTTTTGAAAGCGACAATCCTGTTATTTATCCTAAGCGCTTGTATTAGTGGGCAGCTTCCGCAAAAAAAAATAGAAAAATTTGCCAGTAATAATTGGGTACTGAAGGACTCTATCGTTGTTGCCCACGATCGATTTATGGTTGATCCATTCAATGCTTTATTCATCCTTCAGGAAGAAGCCTTACTAAAATATGTGGCGCACAAAGAAGCCTTTCAGTTTTCAAATTCAAGGCTGGGGCAGCTATCGACTATTGATGCTTCTAATCCACTCACGACGCTTTGCTTCTATGAAGACTACCAGGTTGCGGTGTTGCTAGATCGCACCCTTAATCCACTCACAAAAATCAACCTAACGGATTGGGGGTATGCTAACGTCACGGCCATTTGTCAATCTGGCAATAATGAATTATGGATTTATGACGCTTCCGCCATGCAGTTAATTTTACTGTCAAAGGATCGAGGCACACCTGTCAAAAGTTTTCCCTTTAACCTTGCCCTTCACGATAACTTTAGTATGAAAAAGATGCTCGTCAAAGATGGTGTGCTATATTGTCTTTCGACAAATGGAAACTTATATACGTTATCTTTGATTGGGGAACAATTGCGGGTGTTAGTTGGGAACGAGCAAATGGTTAATTTCCAGTTTTCAGAGAACCGGCTGCTTTTGCAAAATAAAAAAGGAAACGTTTATTATTATAAAAGCCAATTAGAATTAATACAACTTGAATTACCTTTTTTGCTTGCGCCCAATACTTCTTGGTTTCTGGATTCAAAAGAATTTATATATGGTGATGGAAGCGTTATCCGGTTTTATAGGTAGATGGCGGTGTTGGCGTTGCCCAACCATCGATCTTTATTCCGAACCTATTTCGCCGTATTTTTGCGCAAGCTAGTACATAGTACAGGAGACTAGGCTTCCATTATTCCTGTTTGGGAAGGCAAAAATATTAGAGCCATCAACATAGACCCAAATGGCTGTTGGGGTTGCAACTTGGTAAATATGCTATTCCGAGCAAATTTAATTTGTATAATTCTTATCTCTCCACACTAATATAACTAATCCAGGCACGTTTTAGTAGGGTAATTCATCTTAATACCTATATTTGCGTAAGCTAGACAATCTTTCATGAAAATACTCACCATCAATTATTCTGACACCAACGGTGGAGCTGCTATAGCTGCTTACCGCCTACATCGTGCATTGGTGGCGGCTGGACATGATGCGGTCATGCTCGTACAGGTGAAAGAAACAGACGATCCAACGGTAATAGGGCCTAAAGGAAAACTTGGCAAACTAAAAGGTCTTCTTCGTCCAGAGATAGATAAATACATCATCAATCGCTATAAGGATAGAAGCCAAACACTCTTCTCACCCGGCTGGCTCCCCTTCAGTAACATCCCCAAAATCATCGATAAAATCAATCCAGACATTGTTCATTTACACTGGGTAGCCAATGCTTTTTTTCCTATAAAGGATTTTGCAAAAATAAAAAAACCTGTCGTCTGGTCATTACATGATATGTGGGCATTTACGGGTGGCTGCCATTATGATGAATCTTGCGAAAAGCATAAGAAAGAATGTGGCAATTGCCCTGTGCTTAAAACGCATAAAAAGAAGGACATTAGTCGCAAGTATTCAAAAAGAAAAAATAGAGCTTTCGCAAAAATAAAAAATCTTACAGTGGTCGGTTTATCCAAGTGGATGGCAGAGGCAGCACAAGCGAGTACTATTTTCAAGAACACCCTTGTTGTCAATATTCCCAATGCCATTGACGCGAGGAAGCTACGCCCCATCAATAGCCAAACGGCTCGAAGCCTACTCCAGCTCCCCCTAGACAAAAAACTAATCGTCTTCGGAGCGATGAATGCGGCCAGTGACCCCCGCAAAGGTTTTAAGGAATTGTCTGAAGCCATTGAGAAACTGGATGTGTGGAATGCAGAGTTGGTCGTATTTGGGGCATCAAAACCTGCCAATCCGCCTAACTTTAAATATCCTGTACACTACTTAGGCAAGCTCAAAGATGAATTGACGATGCAATTGCTGTATAGCACTTCGGATGTTGTGGCGGTACCTTCCATTCAAGAAAACTTATCCAATATTATTATTGAAAGTATGGCTTGTGGTGCGCCAGTGGTTGGTTTTGACATCGGCGGCAACAGCGATATGATTGACCATAAACACAATGGCTATCTCGCCCAGCCTTTTGACACTCAAGATCTTGCTGATGGCTTGCAATGGGCGTTGGAGCACCCTATCTACAACAAAGTCTCTCAGAATGCCCGAGAGAAAGCGGTAAAAACTTATGACCAAAGTGTGGTTGTGCCGCAGTATGTGGCACTTTATGAAGAGATGTTGAAGGGCTAAGCTTACTCCGAAAAGTCGTTGTAATCTACAACTAAAGAGTGGAGCAAAACTTTATTTGGTT
>CAYRVZ010000008.1:19711-26734 GCA_964427815.1 uncultured Saprospiraceae bacterium
GTTGATAAAAAATCATTCTTAGTTATTAGTTAATCAATATTTGTTTAACCTTAACTCCATCATCCCAAACTAGTTGAATCGAATAAATCCCTTTAGGGAAATCAGAGCAATTAAGGTCAAAGCTTGTGGCGTTGACAGTTTGAGATAACAATCGTTTTCCCATTTGGTCATAAACATGAAAAAGTATTCCCCAAAAGCAAAGTTTTCGCCATAATAAAACCCTTCGTCATCAGGGCCGATGCGCTATCACTTGAGTCATATTTTGGATAATCTCCTTAGAAAGCTTACTTTTGTTCAAGGAAACGACAGCGATTCCACACATAAAATGAATTCATTGACGAATAAAGACAAATATAGGGCGTTTTGTGAAACTCGAGAAGATATTCCTATTTTCTCGGAGCCTTGGTGGTTGGATGCGGTGTGTATGGACGGGAATTGGGATGTATGCCTTTCGGAAAAAAGCGGTATTATTCAAGGTGCGATGCCTTTTTATCATACTACCCTAAAAGGGCTAAAAGTCATCCGAATGCCTTTGCTAACGCCCTATCTTGGCGTACAGGTTTTTACTCCGTCTCAAGAACAAAAAATAACGACTGAACTCATCCAACAAATCCCCAAGGCGTCCTATATTCAACTACTACATCACCCAAGCTTATCCAACTGGCTTCCTTTCTACTGGGCTGGATATAAGCAAACGACCATGTACACCTATTTACTTAATATTAATAATATAGATACTGTTTATTCGAGCTTTCGCAAAAATCTAAAACGCAACTTAAAAAAGGCTAGCCAAGAACTAACCTGCCAACCTTCCGAAGACTTAGAACTGTTTTACCGTATTAACAAAGCCACATTTGAGCGTCAAAAAATGCCTATCCCCTATTCTTTTGAATTTATAAAAAGATTGGACAATAGCTTAAAAAAACACCACCAAAGAGTAATCTTCATCACAACAAACAAAGATGAGACACCGCTTGCCGCAGGCTATTTTGTTTGGGACAAACAAGCCGCCTATTATCTTGCAGGAGGCCACAACGACCATAGAGAAGCGATGAGTTGGACGATGTGGCACGCTATTCAATTTTTTTCCAACAAAGTAAAAGTCTTTGATTTTGAAGGAAGTATGGTCAAAAATATTGCCCATTTTTTCAATGGATTTGGGGCAAAAGCCACCCCCTACCACCATACCTTCAAGGGAAAAAACAAAATTATTGACATCCTAAAGATCCTTAAATCTTGACTACTTTTTACGTTGACATCCAAGACAAGTCTTTTGACAAAAGGATAAAATATGTTTTTAACTTTATCCAAAACCACCCACTTGCGGATAAGAAAGTAGCCTTTCATTTTGACCACAAGGTCCAAAATAGCACTATTCACTATGGCAACAAAACCGATGGACACTTCAACATCCCAGCCCAACAATTATTTTTTAACCACACACCTACCCACCCAGCTGAACTGATTCCTAACCTATACTCCTATCAATACTTTGAACTTTATTCGACCGAAATAAAAAAAAGAAAAACACAGGATTTTTTAATACAAAACCTATTTTCTTTTGACATCATCGAAACAATCTTCTTTCACATAAGCCGATATGAAGAGCATATCTCCCCCGCAGACATGACAGAGAAATGGGGCCTGGGCTTTTTGGAAAATCATTTCATCCCGAGAAACCAACTACAAGAAATCCCTATTGTGGATCACTTAGTTTATGCCTTTTTGGATGCCATTGGTGCTCAGCCTACCAAAAAAGCAACTACTTATCGACTTAGCCATGACGTGGACAATCCCATCAAGCTGCCTAGCTACTACAAACTCATCAAGGCATCAGGAAGGCTACTACTCATCGAAAGAAAAGGATTAAAAGCACAGTGGAAATTATTCAACACTTATCGAAAAATGAAGCAAGGCTCTGCCAAAGACCCTTATGACACCTTTGATTGGCTTTTCCGAAAGGAGGCGCTAGAAAAAGTAGTTTATTTCATGGCAGGCGGCATTACAAAATTTGATAATTTTTATAAAATTGATTCACCAATCGGAAGGCGATTATTGAAGGAAGCGAAAGAAAAAAACTATAAGATTGGCATTCACCCCAGCTATGAAGCATACGCCAATGAAGAACTATATCAAAAGGAAAAGCAGCAACTAGAAGAAGTTTCTGGTGAAAGGATAGTTTTGGCTCGTCAGCATTATTTGCGATTTCAGTTTCCTAAAACAGCAGACATTATTGATAATCAAGGAATTAGAGAAGACTCTACACTTGGCTATCGGGATATGATTGGGTTTCGGTGTGGGACGGGATATGGGTATCGGTTGTATAATTTCGAGAAGGAAGCTGCTTATGATTTTGTGGAAGTGCCACTAATCATCATGGAATGGGGTTTAATCGTACAAGAAAATTATGACTTTGAAAGAATCGAAAAGCATCTAGATTCATTTATAAAAAAGAATCAACACTTAACGAAGGTTACTATTTTATTTCACAATAGTATTTTTGACATGGTTGAACCAAACCGACAAAAATTAATTAAAATATATAAAAAACTAGCCCAGCAAATCGATAAAGCTGGACACTAATTTTTGAATACTGGAAAATATAATTTCGGTAGCCTTACCATCTCCATAAAAATCTTTATCAAACACGATATTTTTTTCTTTCAGGTCTTCATAGTTTGCAAGAATAGTATCTGCGCCAACCGGTGCACAAAGCTGACTATAGCCTGCATCTACTAGCTCGCCCCATTCTGATGTATCTCGTACTACTATTGTAGGCTTCTTAAAGTAATACGCTTCTTTCTGCAAGCCACCGCTATCGGTAACGACTAATGATGCATTTTGCAAAAGATAGAGTATTTCAAAGTAGCCAACTGGTGGCAATATTAAGAAATCACATTTAATACTATTTTTATCAATCGCAGCTTGAGTACGTGGATGTATTGGCATCACAACCGGAGTTTCTTTATTAATAATATTTAATGCCTTTACAATTTCTTTAAGCACTTCAATATTGTCCGTATTAGACTCTCTATGGATGGTTGATAAAATAAAATCATCTACATTTAAGCCTTGCGGTTTTTTACTGCTTTCCGCAAAATGAATGGCCATATCTTTCATAATATCTCCTGAAAAGACAACATCTCCCGCATAATCTGGGTAATCTAAATTTTCTAATGCCAATTGTGAAGGAGCTAACAACAATCGGCTTATCTTATCCACCCACTGACGATTCGTTTCTTCTTGCATCCGATCATCAAATGACCGAACCCCCGCCTCTACATGTACAATGGGGACACTAAACAACTTGGCTGCTAAAGCACCAGCCAAAGTCGAATTTGTATCCCCATAGACGATTACTACTGTAGGATGTTCCTTTAAGAGTATGGGCATCAACTTGCTAGTAATAGCTTCAACTAATTCATCACGTTCTAGAGAATGGATACACAAATTATAATCGGGCTCTTTGAGTCCTAACTCATCAAAAAACAGTCCGCTCATATTATCATCAAAGTGCTGACCCGTATGCACCAAAACCTCACCGAAGTCTGGGTGTTCATCAAATTTTCTACTCAGTAAAGTAGCCTTAATAAATTGGGGTCGATTACCCAAAATAGTCAAAACCTTATACATCGGCTTCTGTTTTTTTTATTTTATTATAAAACCTATTAATCATTTTCGGCCAGTAGTATCGACTATCCCACTCACCTTTTTCGATTCTGGGATATTTTTCATCAGCTAACCATGCCTGGTAATAATTCATTATAAATCGCTTAATCTCTTTAACATCCTCTTTGTCATAGCCGATAAACAAATGATTTATTCCTGACATTGCGTCTTCGTAAATTTCATCTTTTGGCCCATTAATGATAACGATAATTGGATTCCCTGCCGCTAAATATTCAAATATTTTTGATGTCAAAACACCTTTATAGGCTGAATGAGAAGTCGTTAGAAGCAAATTAACATGAGACTTGGATTGTATCAAATGTGCTTCATCTAAAGAGACAATTCCTTGAGTTTCAAAAATATCATCTAAATTAAAAATTTTCACCAAAGACTTCCAGATTGTTACATCTCTGCCGGCCTGCTGAACACTAATTTTTGTTCTTGATATTTTCCTTTCTTGAATTAACTCTTCTAAAGCCTTGAGTAACAATTGTGGTTTTCGTATATCCTGAAACATGGCTCCCGTATAGGAAATGGTAAACTTATCTTTATATCGCTGTATCTTCTCAGGAATTTTTGTCACGCCATTTGGCAGGACAAAAACATCGTCATGGAACTGCCTTAAGTTTTGCGCAAGCCCTTCTGATACGGTGGTGAGAAAAGTGGCTTTACTTGCTATCTTTCTATCAAACCACAGTTGTAAATCTTTCCATAGGTAATTTCGGTAAGTAGGATCTACATGTAAATCTCTATAGTCTGCAATCCAAACCAAATACTTAAACTTTCTTTTCAATAGATATGCCACAACGTGATCTGCATACGGTGAGAAAGAAGAATATACCACTGTCTTTGGATTTTGTTTTATCATTTTTTTGGCAGCTCGATAGCTCTTCCAAATATAAACAAATGCCCCTTCGCCCATCACTAAATTTATCGGGAAAGAGCGCATTGCTTTTAAAAATAATTTTCCACCCAAATTACTTTTTACTTTAGACTCTGCAGATTCTTTATTTTTTAATATTAAATAAGAGAGGTACCGATAATCGAAGGTGAGTATTTCTATAACCTCAATCTTGGATGATATCGGCTGTACTTCTTGATCCATTATTTTACGATTAGAAGTCGTAAAAACGGAAACTTCATCAAAATATTCTAGAAAAAGGTGCGAAATAGAATAACTTCGCTTGACACCCGGGGATTTGATGGGCGGATAATAATAAGCCAAAAGTAAAAAATGGTTATCACTTAGTTTTTCCACTACTTACCGTTTAGTAATGCCGGAAAGAACTGCGGAATTTTTCTTAAGGGTTTGAAGATTGGGACTAAAAAAGGCATCTTGACCTTATTAATTTTCCAGGATCTTCGGTCTTCTCTATTCGCATTAATTCGGTTGCGGATGGATAGATTGCTATATCCTCCTCTTCGCATCTTAACTATAGTTTTTCTATAATAAGAGCAAGGAATCGAGTTGACATACAGAAACCGAAACATCAACTCATAGTCTCCAGAGCTTTTTAGCGCTAGATTAAATCCGCCAAAGCGTTCATACAAATTTTTCTTTGCAAAAAATGTGGGGTGGGGTGGAGCCCAACCGTATTTAAAATTTTCTCTCTTATACGGGCCTGAAAACCATACACGAGAAACCTTAGATATATCATATCTATCTACGTAATCTAAATCTGCGTAGGCAATATGTGTTTGTTCTGATTGCATTAAAGAAATAATACCAGAAATCACATTTTCTTCGATATACAAATCGTCAGAATTTAAAATAGCCACAACATCCCCTGTCGCAGCTATCAGTCCCTTATTCATCGCGTCATAGATACCCGCATCTTTTTCAGAAATAACTAGGGCGACGTGTGGAAAATTTTTAATAATTTTTAGGGTATCGTCTGTTGATTTCCCATCAATTATAATATGCTCAAGATCAGTGTAATCTTGCATCGCTACACTCTTGAGCGTATCACCAATGGTCGAAGCGCTATTAAAGGTTGGGGTAATTATCGTCACCTTCATGATGTAAATATACTCTTTATTTTTTACAAAAAATCGTCTCCAAACTCTTTTTCGATATTTTTCCGCACCTGCTTAATTTCCTGTTCTTCAGATTTAGGATAAATCAATAACACATCTCCCTCGTCAATAATGATAAAATCTTCTAGGCCTTTTATCACCGCCAACTTTCCTTTCGGCAAACGAATCATGTTATTTTTCACATCCGATAGGATTATTTTTTCCGCAAGGACTACATTTTGATTGCTATCCTTTTCGGACTCTGCGTGTAAGGATCCCCATGTTCCTAAATCAGACCACCCAATATCGGAGGGTAGCGTATAGACGTTAGTTGCTTTTTCCATGATGGCATAATCAATGGATATGCTTGGTGTTGTCGGATACATGTCATCAATGAATGCCTGTTCATTCGGCGTATTAAATACTTCAGGGCTTGCGCTCAAAATTGTATAAATTGCGTTTGCATTTTGCTTAAAAGCCTTTAAGATACTTTTTACATTCCAGATAAAAATACCCGCATTCCATAAGTAGTCACCACTATTCATGTATTTTTTGGCATTTTCCAAATTGGGTTTTTCTTTAAATGCTTTTAACTCGTGTATTCCATGGTCACCCTCCTTGTCATAATGAATATACCCGTATCCAGTATCTGGGCGAGAAGGCTGAATCCCTAAGGTCAACAACGCATCGTTTTTGGAAGCAAAATCCAACGCCTTTTGAATCTGATTTAAAAAAGCCTCTTCTTTTAATATTAAATGATCAGAAGGTGCGACGACCATGTTTGCATTTGGATCTAGGCTTGCTAATTTCAATGCGGTATAAGCGACACAAGGCGCCGTGTTATTTCTAGAAGGCTCTCCGATTATTTGGTTGTCCGTCAATTCGGGTAACTGCTCTTTTACTAGTGCTTTGTATTTTTTATTGGTGACAATAAAAATATTTTCGACAGGCACTATTTTCTTAAAACGCTCCACGGTCATTTGAAGTAAAGACTCTCCGCTTCCTGTAATATCTAAAAATTGCTTGGGTTTATCTTCTCTGCTTGCCGGCCAAAATCTGGATCCGACTCCGCCTGCCATTATTGCTATGTAGTTCATTTATTATTCTGTTTTGTTACTGTTTCTTTCTCTGTATCCGTTACGCCCAAAAAGGATTCGAAGTTTCCTGGGTGAATAAGTTGCACCTCACTTTCTGGATAAGCAGAAATAAAAGTCTTTGGGATTTTAAGTTTTGCCTTTTTATTCCATTTAAATTCGTAGGCAAAAAGTTTACCTGCTCTTTCTTCAACATAGTCAATTTCTTGTTGATACTTCGTTCGCCAAAAATATTTATTTGAAA
>CAYRVZ010000009.1:0-25426 GCA_964427815.1 uncultured Saprospiraceae bacterium
TTTGGATGATCGGATGGAATGGGATTCCGTGACGTATCGCTTCCTTGCGGAAAATAAAAGAACTCTTTATTTTTGCGCAAGCAATTTCAAAACTACGGGTCTAGGGAGTGGATGGGCTTGGGATGATACACCCTATCGTTTTTCCGCAGAACGCTCTCCTTTCCCTATTTATAAAAATGTCTTGAACGGTATTCCTTTTGTGTATTCAAATAGCTTGCTTGCGCAAATATTGACGGACACCTTGCACAAAAAAGTCGTGGCGCTTCAGCAATGTACGAATCCTTCTGCTAAGGCAACAAAACTAAAAACGGTCATCGCTGACTCCGTGTATGCCATTATGATGCAGCAAAGCGATAATTTGATGGCAGAACAATTACTGCTCATGGCGGCTGATACCAAAGCGGAATTTATGGCGGAGGATACTATTATCGCTTACGCAAAAAAGAATCTGCTGGCTCCTATTAATGTCTATCCAAAATGGGTCGATGGCTCGGGACTTTCACGATATAATAAGATTCGCCCTAAAGATATGATAGCGATGATAGACTACTTACTTAGAACGCAAACAATCAAGCGTCTTGAAAATATTTTTCCACAAGGTGCCGTCAAAGGAAGTATTAAAAACGGGTATCCGTCGTATGTTTTTGCCAAAACAGGCACGATGACTGGCGTGCATAGCCTAAGTGGCTTTATGAAAACTAAGCGAGGGCGATTGGTTATTTTTAGCTTTATGCATAATAATTATTTGCCAGGATCTAAGGTGTATAAGCCAGAAATGAGGAAGATCTTAGCTTTGATTTGGAGGGAATGGTAATGAATCTAACTTTCACCTTTTTCTTTATTAGTTACCTATTAATAAAGAAATTCGCTCTTTTCTTTTATTAATGGCATTCCTTAATAAAGAAATTTATCTTTTTCTTTATTAGTGGCATTCCTTAATAAAGAAATTTGCCTTTTTCTTTATTAGTGGTGTTCCTTAATAAAGAAATTTGCCTTTTTCTTTATTAGTGGCTACCTTTGATAAAGAAAAAAGAGTAAAATGGATCTGTTTAGGTCAGGAAAGTACGAAAATCAGGGTAATTACAAGAGTTTTATGCCCAGTTTTATCAATAGATCGTGGCAGGTTACGGATATGGAGCTCCAATACCTATTGAGTCAAGCTGATAGAGAGCTTGGGCGACTAGATATGTTTTCGGAGTATATACCCAATATAGATTTGTTTATTGGTATGCACATAGTGAAAGAAGCCACACAATCTAGTAAAATTGAAGGGACGCAGACCAATATAGAAGAGGCGTTATTGGATAGAGAGGACGTTGATCTCGAAAAAAGGGGTGATTGGGAAGAGGTGCAGAACTATATTAAAGCCTTGAATCATGCTGTTGTCCGATTGAAAGATTTACCTTTCTCCTCTCGACTAATCAAGGAAAGCCATAAAATTCTTTTGCAAGGGGTAAGAGGAAAGCATAAGCAACCTGGAGAATTTAGGAGGAGTCAAAATTGGATTGGTGGGGCAACTATTTCTGATGCGATTTTTATTCCTCCTCATCAGGGAAGCATTGATACCTACATGGGTGACTTGGAAAAATTTGTCCATACTGAATCTTACTTCCCAGATCTTTTGAAGGTAGCCTTGATGCACTATCAATTTGAAACGATCCACCCTTTTTTGGATGGAAATGGGCGGGTGGGGCGATTGATGATTACTTTATATTTAGTGGAGAAAGAGATTCTTAAAGAGCCGATACTATATCTATCTGATTTTTTCGAAAAAAATCGAATGTTGTATTACGACAACTTAAATGCCGTGAGGCAAAAGAATGACCTAAAACAATGGTTCAAATTCTTTTTAGTCGGCATCATCGAAACGGCTAAGAATGGAGTAGAAACATTCGACAAAATATTGAAGTTGAAAGTGGAAACTGAAAAACAAATTTTGACACTTGGAAATAGGGCTCGAAACGCGCAACTTGTTTTAAACCGCCTTTATCAAAGACCTATTGTAGATGTTAATATCGTTAAGGATGTAACTGGGTATTCTGTTCCATCGGCTAATAAGTTATTAGGAGACCTTGAAGACCTTGGGATTTTAAAGGAGATTACTGGCGCTAGACGAGGACGAATTTACCTTTTTAGAAAGTACGCTGATTTGTTTTAAGAACAGGTCCGCTTAGTTTGCCTAGCAACTTTAAATTGATAGTAGTTATTTAGTTTTGAGTGAATCTATTTAAGCAAAATGCCCCGTCTCCAATACAACCAAGCCTGAGTGATGCCACGTAGCAAAAGAAAAACGGATAAGGCAATCCAAAGACTACTAATACCATACATAGGTTTCGTCAAATAATAAGTAAGAAGAAAAACGGCTAAAGCCAACAACATGGTATTACGCATGGAGCGGGATGCAGTCAAACCAATAAACACACCATCCCAAATATAAGAGGGAGTGCCAATAATGGGAATCAGGATTATCCAAAAAAGCAAAGGCTTTGAGAAAGCAATCACTTCTGCCTCATCCGTAAACACCCAAAGCAAGGATTCTCCAAAAATACCATAAACTAGGCTATATAAAACGGCTAATCCCATTCCCCAATACATGGAATATTGAATGGTGTTCTTCAAGGATGAGTCCTGGTTGGCTCCTTTGTACTTACCCACCATGGATTCTGTTGCATAAGCAAAACCATCCACTCCGAATGACATCCAATTAGTATATTGTAATAAGACAACATTTGCGGCAAGTGCAATCTCTCCACTCTTGGCAGATTGGCTGTAAAAGAAAAAGAAAGTTGTGGATAGACTTAAAGTACGTATGAAGATGTCTCTATTGATTCTAAAGAAATCTTTTAAGGGGGCTAGGTCTAAAAATACCTTTTTTCGAAAGGAAGAAAATAAATAATGATACTTTCTATTAAAAATATAAAGCCCGATAAATAACCCTGCATATTGCGCCAATACGGTACCCCATGCGACGCCTTGTACATCCATTCCGAATTGATAAATAAAAAGGTAACTCAAAATAATATTAATAATATTAATGAAAATAGTTAATATCATGGGGGTAAAAACATTCTGCATACCGAAGAAAAAACCAAATAGCCCATATAGGCCCAAAGTGGCAGGTGCAGCCCAAACACGCACATTGAAATATTGATAAGTCAAAGGGGTTAATTCGGGTGTTGCCTGCATGAGATAAACCATGCCTTCTCGGATCGGCCATTGTAAGACTATCAGTATTAATGAAATAATAAAGGCTAAAAGTAGGGCGCGTAATACCGTGTGTATCATGTCAGACTGTCGCTGTGCGCCATACGCCTGCGCAGTGATGCCGACAGTACCCATGCGCAAAAAACCAAAATTCCAATACAAAAAATTAAAAATCATGGAGCCGATTCCAACCGCTCCAAGATGGGTCGCAGAAAAATGCCCCATTAAAATGGTATCGACTGTACTCAATAAAGGCACAGAAATATTTGTCAATATATTAGGAATGGCAAGCCGTAGAATTTCTCGATGGAGGCTGATCGATTTCATCCTCTCTTTTAGAATTTTAGATGCTTAACCGTTTGGGAATTATTAATGAGCTGTCTCAGTGATTCAATCCCTATTATTAAATGATTTTTGACATACTTCTTGGAGACTCCTTTGTCGCTTTTTTCAGTCTTGACTCCTTCTGGAACCATCGGCATATCCGAAACTAAAAGTAAAGCTCCCGCCGGAATTTTATTCTTAAAAGCCGCTACAAAGATGGTTGCTGTTTCCATGTCAATCGCAATAGGACGCAAGGACTTTAAGTAAGCCTTGAAATCATCCCGATGTTCCCAGACACGTTTATTGGTCGTATAGACCGTTCCAGTCCAATAATCCAACCCCTTGTCTCGAATAGTAGTAGAAATAGCCTTTTGTAAGGCGAAGGCGGGGAGCGCCGGCACTTCTGCTGGCAGGTAATCATTAGAAGTTCCCTCACCACGAATAGCTGCAATCGGTAGGATGTAGTCACCGACTTTATTTTTTTTGGTCTTTAAGCCACCACATTTTCCTAGAAAAATACAGGCTTTGGGCTTGACCGCAGTTAGTAAATCTATGATGGTACCTGCATTGGGGCTACCCATCCCAAAATTAATAATGGTGATATTATCTGCAGTCGCGCTCATCATCGCACGATCTAGTCCTTTTATCTCAACGCCATATTTTTTGGCAAATTGATAGACATACGCACTAAAATTGACCAGAATGATGTATTGTCCATAATCTTCAAGGGCTGTTCCTGTGTATCTAGGTAGCCAGTTATCTACTATTTCTTTCTTCGTCTTCATGTTTTTTTATTTGGTCGGTAATAGCTCTTTAGAACGACAAAGCCTGCTTTTTGTTTTTCTAAAGGAATGTAGAAAAGAAATTATAATTTTTCGATCAACTTCAGCAAGTCTTCAATTTCCTCATAATCTTCATCTTGCGCTTTCGCCAAAGCAATTGCAGAATAGGCCGCTTTCTTTGCTTTACGTTTCTTTTTTAGCTTGTATAGAATGGATGCTAGTGTATAATTATTGTAATGATTATTATCTAGTTTGATGGATTTTTTGACAAGCTTACAAGCCTTTTTTAGATACTTCCGATTGTCAACCGCATCATAAAAAGTCATGCCCACCTCATTCAATTCATCGGCATTTGACGAGGGATATTTTTTATAATGTTTGAAAACAGCTTTCGCAAAAGCAGTCCGATCTCCTTTACGACGATAATAAGTTTGTGCGACTTTGGAGGCTTTTACCTCCCCTTCTATTCCGGGATAGACCTTGCGGTAAAGGGTTTGGATGTCTGTTAGAGAATTCTTTTCTGGATCATTTATTTTGCGCTCTAGTAAGGATTGAATCTTACGACCGACTTTAGACGCCCCAAATTTTCTATAAAAAGTCTCCTTATGTTCCACTAGGTACCTAAACATCTCGGAGTCTGCATCTGAGGTATATTTATAAATGGTTTTTAAGGCATTAGGACTGGTCCAATCTTTCTGAGTTTTTAGATAAGCTTCCGCAATACGTCCGTGTGAATTGTCCGCCATGTTGTAGCGCAATTCCATATACTTTAGCAAAAAGGAAGGATCGCGATTGCCAATATCAAAACGCTCTTTCATAGCGGTCAAACTCGCTTCTGGGTTTTTAGCTTTCTTTCCTTGTTTGATTAAGTTTTCAGCGCTTTGATAACCCGCCACCTTATGTACGAGCGTGCCTTCACTGTCCAAAAACAACAGCGTAGGAAAAGATCGAACATTGTATTTTAAGGCAACTTCCTTTCCTTCCCCTTTTTCCATATCCATCTTGATACTGACAAAATGGGCATTAAAATAATCCCCAGCAATTTTTTTAGGAAACACGTTCTGGGTCATCGCCTTGCAAGGGCCACACCAAGTGGTATAGGCATCAATAAAAACTAATTTATTTTCTTTTTGCGCAAGCGACATCACCCCCGCCAACTTGCCTTTTAAGAATTTAACTCCTTGAGCTTCAATAGATTGGGAAAAGATAAAAAGAAATAGAAAAAGTATGACTGATCTCATTCAACGAATTTATCTGGGTTATGGCAAAAAACTGCACGAATGTAACGAAAAAGACTTGTTTTTATGGTGCTTTCGCCAAAAAAAGTTACAATTTTCGCTCATGAATAAACGTCATGTCGAATGGCTGCTCTCGATAGATCAACTTGAAGCCTACTTTTTGGAGGGCTTCGATGCTGTTTTTGATACGCTGGAGGTAGTGGTTATCCATATTTTTCATAAAATTTTCATCAAATTCTACACAGATCGCATGCACGGGGATTTTTTGCTCCACAATGTCCATCAACACTTCATACTCGGCTCCTTCAATATCAATTTTGAGTAAGTCGATGTGGTCATGCCCCAATTCATTCATTATAGTCGATAGACTTTTGACCGTCGCATTGAAGAATCGACTAGTCTTATTTAGATTCTTGATAGAGTGGGAAACATACGCATCGTTGCTCGGTACATAAAACTTCAACACTTCATTCTTATTCCAAACCCCATATTCCAAAAAACGAATATGCTCAAAAAGGGATGGGTCAGCTATGTATGGATGCTTATTTCCTTGCGTAAACATTTCCGCTCCTTGCAAAATACCTTTCTTCGTTGCCTCAAAATGCGCAATAGCTTTTGGGGTTGGATCAAAAATAAAAACAGGACATTGATAGCGCTGCGCAACCTCTAAATCAAAGCTAACATCCGTACCTGCTCCCGCAAAATAACAAATAGATCCTTTATTGAGCAGCTCTTTCGGAATAACCCAACCACCGTATGGACTCCCTAAACGCTCCGTTGGGACTTGGGCATCGAGCGGAAAAGAGGTCAGCTTCTCTTTTACTTTGTTTATTTGCTTGGTTATAAAGCGCATAAGTTGATTTTGGGGTAAAAATAGGAAATAAAAATAGTTAAATTTACATTTTCTCCTAATTAAATAGACTAGGGTTGCATAGTATGAGGATTAATTTGGCATAGAGTTAATATATCCCATAAGACCTTGACTAAGAGGGCCAATTCCTGTAATTTTGCTGTAAATTATGGCGTTTTGACTAGTTCATTTTTTACTTGATAATCGCTGAATTAGAACTTCTCTCGGTTTTTTCGAAAAAAGCAAGATATGACTTGTTATGATTAAGGATAAAAGGGTTGCTGTAATTATTCCTTTTTATGATGGTGAAGCGTTCATTGAGGAGTGTGTCAGCTCTATTTTACAGAGTTCTTTTTTCGTTGAAAAAATATACATAATCGATAACAGTACTACTAGAATTGATCTTGGCTTTGTTATGGAATTGTCAGATGTCGTTCATATCATAAAAACGAAGCGGGCTATTGGTTTTGGCAGAGCCTGTAATGTAGGCATAAGCAAAGCATTGAGTGATGGATTTGATGTTGGTATTATTATGAATCAAGATGCACGGTTTGATATAAATGCTATTGGATTGTTAGTTTCTGCTTTAGACCCTAAAACTTTTGGTTCAGTACCTGTATCTTTCGTCTATGACTTTTCTTATATACATCAAGATGTGTATAATGGGTATTTGAGTCCAGTAAAAAATTATCAAAAGGATAGGGATGGTAAGGTGTTGCAAAAAAGCTATCTATTAACTTCTCGACAGGCCAACGGATCTTGCGTAGCTTTTAACTTGAGGCTCCTTTCGGATAAGGCTTGGTTTGATCCTAATTTCTTAATGTATGGAGAGGATGTAGATTTGTTTAAAAGGTATATTGATGAGGAAAAATTAGAACTTCGCCTTGTCCCGAACGCAAAAATTGGGCACAAGCACTCTCAAATCAGTGATACCGAAAATAAAAATAAGATAGACGCTTATGGTCGTTTTGGTGGGCAAGTGATGTTACTCAAAGAGAGCGCTAGCAAAAAATTATTCATCAAAACCATTCATACTTACGTTACCGCTTTAATACACTTTAACTTTGACTTGATGTTTCGCTATTTTCTCTCCGATATTTTATTCTTACAAAAAATAAGAATGATTAAGAAGAGTAGAGATTCGAATTTTCTTAAGAAAAGAGTTTCCCAATTTATTCAAGATGATCAAAAAAGAAATTAACAACCCAAAGTCTTATCAGATGCCAAGGCCTGTATTGTTTGAGAAATTAGACTTTGTAGGGGATGTCCTAGATGTGGGTTGCAATGCAGGTGCTAACCTGAGGTACTTGTTGAAAGAATTTGATTCGACAGGACTGACGATGGGATTAGACTATAATCCTGAAGCCATAAAAGAAGCACAGCTGAGCTTATCAAAAGCGGAAGTATGCGATTTTAATAATTTGATAGAACTTGAACGGTTATTAAAAAATCGACGCTTTGATACCATAATAGTTGCAGATGTACTGGAACATCTCCTTTATCCAGAGGCTGTAGTTTCTATTCTAGTAAAAACGCTGAATGAGAAGGGAAAGATTATTGTATCATTACCTAATACGGGGTATTATGCAACGCTATTCCATTTTTTTGCAAGAAAATGGCCAAAAAACGATCGAGGAATCTATGATAAAACACATATCCAGTTTTTCTTTAAAAGAAATCTTCAAGATGTTGTTCCAATTGGAGCAAGCTTTAAGATAATTAAAAGAACTTTTAGACTACTTGAATATAGAGCTGTTTTTTTAGATAAAATTTTTATCCCAATAATTCCTTTCATACCTATTTTAAGAGACTTTTTTACTTTTCAATATATCATCGAGATTACTAAAGAATAAAAAAGATAATTTTTTTAGTACTTATTCTCTCTTAAATTAAAGATCCATAAACCCCCGCCAAAAAAAAGCCAAATTCCCTTTGTATTAGACCAATAGAATGCATACCTTTGCATCTGTTTTAGAAAACGGGGCAATACGCATGAAAAAAATATATATGTTACGAGTTTGGGTGTTACTACTTTTTGTCGGTTTTGGCGGAGTAGCTTTTGCTCAGCATGAAGCGGAGCCCGCTCAGGATCATGGAACGGATACCCATGAAAAAAAATTCGACTTAACTGCCGCAGCCCTAGAGCACGTAGCCAATGCGAATGCCATCCATATTTTTGGAGATTTATATCTACACCTTCCGGCTATTTTATATGCCCCAGATCACGGTTGGTCAACTTTCTTGACCTCCAAGTTTGAGGCGCACCATCACGGTAATGGCTCAAAAGCCATTGATCGTTATGTGATGAAACATGGTTCTATCATGCGTGTTCAAGATGAGTCTTTTCCTTATGGAGAAATAGCCATTTCTGGATTTGAAAAAGGGGAACTAGAAAAAGACGGAAAAAAAGTAGAAGTCGTTTACGTATTGGCGAATGGGCACAAATACCTATTAGATAAGAAATCAACTTTGGATGGTGGCATGTTAGGAGGCGGGATTACCTCTTATTACGACTTCTCTATCTCCAAAGCAGTAGTTACGATGTTTTTGGTGGGTCTGTTTTTATTCTTGATGCTTAGAAAAGCCGCAAAAGGATATGCCGCTAGAACAGGGATGGCACCCAAAGGGGTTCAATCCTTTTTTGAGCCATTGATAGAATTGATTCGAGATGACATTGCGATACCTTTTATAGGTAAAGATAAATATGAGCAATTTTTCCCTTATTTGTTGTCTCTATTCTTTTTGATTTTGGGATTGAACTTATTTGGCGGTTTACCGCTAGCAGGTAATGTGACGGGTAACTTATCTTTTACTTTAGTGCTGGCAGTGATAACAGCGCTTTATGTGAATTTTAAAGGTAATAAACATTACTGGTCGCATATCTTCTGGATGCCAGGAGTTCCGGCTTTGGTAAAAATATTTATTTTAACACCTGTTGAAATAATGGGCCTAATCATTAAGCCATTTACCTTGATGCTTCGTTTGTTTGCCAATATAACAGCGGGACATATCGTATTGGTTTGTTTTGTGGGATTGATTTTCGTATTCGGAAAGTCAGGAGAAAGTGTGGGAGGAGCTGCAGCTGGCGGATTGATGGCTGTTTTGTTGTCTATGTTTATGATGGCTATTGAATTATTAGTCGCATTTGTACAGGCAGTTGTGTTTACTTTATTAGCAGCATCCTATTTTGGTTCTGCTACGGAGGAGGCACATCATTAATTGATTTTTACTTGTTTTCCTTGCGGAAAATAAGAATTGATATTTTTTTAACCATTAAAACCTAATAATTATGGGTGGTTCTATTACAGCAATAGGTATGGGCATGGCCGTTATTGGTGCCGGAGTTGGTATCGGTATAATCGGTTCGAAGGCGATGGACGCGATTGCACGTCAGCCAGAAGCAGTTGGAGATATTCGTTCGAATATGATTTTAACAGCAGCTTTTGTGGAGGGTGCAGCATTGATTGGAATAATCTTGGCGTTTATCCTTTAAGCTCATACAACAAAACAAGAAGAGGGAAGCAACGGTTGGTTGTTTCCCTTTCTTAAAAAAAAAGATTTGAAATGGAGTACATTATATTTTTAGTAGATTTTTCCCCGATACGTCCTGAGCCAGGCTTGATGCTTTGGTCATTGGTGTTTTTCTTATTATTTTGGTTTTTGATGTCTAAATATGCTTTTAAGCCCATTGCTAATGGCTTAAAGGTGAGAGAGCAATCTATTCAAGATGCACTAGATGAAGCCAAAAAAGCGAGAGAAGAAATAGCAGCAATGAAATCAGAAAACGAACATCTTTTGGCGCAAGCTGCACAAGAGAGAGCTGTGATTCTGAAAGAAGCTAAAGAGATGAAAGCTGATATCATTGCGGAAGCGCAAGAGAAAGCGAAGGAGGAAGCTCAAAAAATCATTGCTAGCGCTCGTGTAGAAATTGACAGTCAGAAGATAGCAGCCGTGGCAGAAGTGAGGGATAGTGTAGGGGGGATGGCTATCGAAATCGCAGAGCAAGTTTTGCGCAAGCAACTTAGTGGGGATGCTAACCAACAAGCCTACGTACAAAGTTTAGTGGATAACGCTAAGTTGAATTAATAAAAACAATCAGCGATGTCCGTAAATAGAATAGCAACAAGATATGCCAAGTCTCTACTAGAATTAGCCGTAGAGCGCAATAGCCTTGAAACCATCAAAGGGGATCTAGAGCAATTGAAAATTGCTTTTAAGAATAAAGATTTGGAGCTCATGACCAAGAATCCAGTCATTAAAGGTAGCCAAAAAATGGACGTCTTTAAGGATGTGTTTAGAGGAGTTGATAATCTTACCATGACTTTTTTGGAAGTTTTAACAAGTAAAGGACGAGAAGTAGTCCTTCCAGAGATTGTCCAAGAATTCTTTACACAATACAATAAGAAAATGGGTGTCCTGGCGGTCAAAATGACGACTGCTGTACCCGTGGACAATACCGTTTTGGCGCAAGCAAAAGCAAAAATATTAAGTTCAGGTATTTCAGCTAAACAAGTCGAAATACAAAATATAGTGAATCCTGACATTTTGGGCGGGTTCCAATTAGAATATGATGGCAAGGTATATGATGCAAGTGTATCGACTCGCCTTCGTAAACTTCGTAAAAATCTTAGAAAGTAAAAACCACATAAAATGGATGTGAAACCAGACGAAATATCAGCAATCATCAAGCAACGCTTGACAGGGGTTCAATCAGCTACTGAACTAGAAGAAAAAGGGACTGTACTCCAAGTAGGAGATGGTATCGCGCGTATATATGGGCTGACAGGTTGTAGAGCAGGGGAGTTAGTCGAGTTTGAAACAGGGGTACAAGCGATTGCTTTGAACTTGGAGGAAGACAATGTCGGTGTCGTATTGATGGGCTCGGCTGAGGGTATCAGTGAAGGGGCTACCGTTAAAAGAACGAACACCATTGCTTCTATTCAAGCAGGCGAAGGTATGTTGGGGCGAGTGGTAGATACTTTGGGCAATCCAATTGATGGTAAGGGACCTATCCAAGGTACAACCTATGAAATGCCACTAGAGCGTGTCGCGCCAGGTGTAATCTATAGAGAACCCGTAAAAGAACCATTACAAACAGGTATCATGGCCATTGACGCAATGATTCCAATTGGTCGTGGACAACGGGAGTTGATCATTGGTGACCGTCAGACAGGTAAGACTGCGATTGCTATCGATACAATCATCAACCAAAAAGAATTTTACGATAGAGGAGAACCCGTCTATTGTATCTATGTCGCCTCTGGACAAAAAGCTTCTACCGTTGCTCAAGTAGTAAATATCCTAGAAGATAATGGCGCCATGCCTTATACAGTGGTTGTCTCTGCTTCCGCAGCTGATCCCGCTCCCATGCAGTTCTATGCTCCTTTTGCAGGTGCAGCGATTGGAGAATTCTTCAGAGATACAGGTCGTCCAGCACTGATTGTTTTTGACGATTTGTCAAAGCAAGCAGTAGCTTACAGAGAGGTGTCTTTATTGCTTCGTCGTCCTCCAGGGCGTGAGGCTTATCCAGGGGATGTTTTTTACTTACACTCTCGGTTATTAGAAAGAGCTGCGAAAATCAATAGAAATGATGACATCGCTCGTAATATGAACGACTTGCCAGATTCTTTGGTAAAAGCAGGGTTGATTAAAGGTGGTGGTTCGTTGACGGCGTTGCCCATCATTGAGACGCAAGCTGGGGATGTATCTGCCTATATTCCGACCAACGTAATTTCCATTACAGATGGTCAGATTTTCTTAGAAACAAACTTGTTTAACTCTGGTATCCGTCCAGCGATTGACGTAGGGGTATCTGTAAGTCGGGTAGGGGGATCTGCACAAGTGAAATCAATGAAAAAAGTGTCTGGTACTTTGAAACTTGACCAAGCTCAATATAGAGAATTAGAGGCTTTCGCAAAATTTGGTTCCGACTTAGATGCAGCTACTCAAGCAGTGATTGACAAAGGTGTCCGTAACGTGGAAATCTTAAAACAACCTCAATATTCTCCTTATTCGGTTGGCGACCAAGTAGCCATTATTTACCTAGGGACAAAGAATTTATTGAGAGATGTTCCGACAAATAAAGTCAAAGAGTTTGAAGAAATGTTCTTGATGGAGATGGGTAAGAAACATGAAGATGTATTAGAGCGCTTCAGAATCGGTAAATACGAAAAGGAAGATCAAGCGGTTTTAGAAACGTTGGCGAAGAGCATGACACAGCAGTATAAAGCATAAACCATGGGCGCAAATTTAAAAGAAGTAAGAGATAGAATTGCCTCGGTAAAATCCACACAACAGATTACCAAAGCAATGAAGATGGTATCTGCCGCAAAGCTTAGAAGAGCGCAAGATGCAATCACGAAGATAAAACCGTATTCCAATAAATTGGATGAGATGTTATCTAGTATCTTGACAAACCTAGAAGGAGACGTAAGTTCTGCTTATGGGGAACAGCGTGAAATCAAAAATGCGATGATCGTTGTAGTCACTTCCAACAGAGGATTATGTGGCGCTTTTAATGCAAACGTCATCAAGGAAGCGGAGAAGCTGATTGCAGGTAAGTATGCAGGATTGGGCAAAAGCCTTAAAATCATGTGTATCGGCAAAAAAGCCAATGAATACTTCATGAAACGGTATGCGGATCAGACCATTAGTGATCATGCAAATTTGTTTCAGAATCTAGCTTTCGATAATGTGGCTTTGGTCAGTCAGTCGTTGTTAGACGCTTTTAATGTCGGTGATTATGATGCAATAGATGTCGCCTATGGTAGCTTCAAAAATGCAGCTACTCAATTTCCAATGGTGGGGCAGTTTTTACCCGTACCCAAGATGGAGGTAATGGAAGGAGAGGATAATCAGTTCAAAGCAGATTACATCTTCTTACCCAATAAGAAAGATTTATTGGATAGCCTGATTCCAAATATTTTGAAGACGCAATTTCAAAAGTATTTGTTGGATACGCATGCCTCTGAGCATGGGGCTCGTATGACCGCAATGGAAAAAGCGACAGAGAATGCTAACGACTTAATCAAAGAATTGAAGATTAGTTACAACAAAGCCAGACAAGAAGCCATTACCAACGAAATATCAGAGATCGTAGGGGGCGCAGCTGCGCTGGAAGGGGCTTAGATTTAGCTTACGCAAAATATTAAAACAGCCTTTGGATTTATTCCGAAGGCTGTTTTTTTGAGTATGTGCAAGTTTTATCCAGTTTGTCTGCTAAATGAATATAAACATTTCGTTGAACAACCACTATAAACGATAAAGAAACTATTTTAATCTGTCCGTTCCTCTCTAAAAGTCCTTATATATAAATCTTCCACTCGGGTTCTTGCCCAACTGGTCTTGCGCAAAAACTTTAAACTAGATTTAATACTCGGGTTATTTGAAAAACACCGTACTGGAATCTTATCGGCTAATACATCCCATCCATAATAGGCTTCTAGCTTTTCCAGGATGGTAGCTAGGGTTATGCCATGAAGAGGATTGTTGGGTTGTTTTTCCAAAGTATAAGTTTTGTGTGAATGGCGAAGATAGGGTTTTTGGTTTTGGTTGTACTGATTTTATCAGTGAAACTGCCAGTTTGAACAAAAACAAAAAGATATTCTACTTAAATACCACAGTTCTCATTACTATTCGTACCTTTCCAGTTGAAATTGACTAATCTTTTTGATGATGACACGAAGCGGTAGAAATATAAAGGCGGTGATTCCTGTGGCAGGTGTCGGCACGAAGCTAAGACCACATACTTTTACACAACCCAAACCCCTTATTCCAGTTGCGGGCAAACCCATTATTTCCTACATAATAGATAAATTTCTGGCAGCAGGAATAGAGGAGTTTGTGATTATTATAGGGTATTTAGGAGACAAGATTAGGCTTTATATAGAAGGGAAGTACCCTGATTTAAAAGTAGAATATGTGCATCAGGACAGGCGTTTGGGACTGGCTCACGCTATTTGGACAGCGCAAGAGGCAATTGCGGAAGCAGATGAGGTGATCATTGCATTAGGAGATACGATTGTCGTGATGGATTATGAGGCATTATTGAAAGAAGAAGGATCGAGTATTGGAGTAAGTATGGTCAAAAAGCCAGGTGAGTTTGGCGTTGTTGAAGTCGGTGATAATGGGTTCTTAACAAAAGCCGTAGAAAAACCCAATATCCCAACTTCTAATCTTGGAATTGTAGGTATCTATAAACTTAACAACGTAAAGGCACTAATAAAGGCAATCAACAAAATTGTTTTGGCTACTCCACAAAAAGGAGAAGAATTCCATTTGACAGATGCCATCATGGCGATGATCGAAGCAGGTGAGCAAATTAAAACATTTAATGTGACCAAGTGGTTTGATTGTGGAAAAAGAGATATCTTACTAGAAACAAATGCGACCTTATTAGCGGAAGGGAGAAACTCGAATGAAATGGATATAGATAGCTATGAGACGACCATCATTATTCAACCGGTTTCTATTGGGAAAAACTGTATTATTAAGAATTCTATTGTCGGCCCTAATGTTACGGTCGGTTCCAATGCAACCATTATGAGTTCTATTCTTGATAATTCAATCGTGGGTTCTTTTGCAACGTTGAAAGAGGTGGTTATGAGAAATTCACTCATCGGTAATGACGCCTTTGTAAAAGGGCAGTATTTGAGTTTGAATATAGGAGAGAATACTGAAATCGAATTTGGCTAAACTTAACCCCTTTTATCTTGCTGATACTATTTAATAATACAAAATTTTTGGCGGGTATATCTTTAGTAATCTATTTGATAATTACTAGGATATACGGTTTTTTACATCCTATCCCAATCGTGGAAGAAGGAGGTGTCTTGTATAAGGCATTTATTCAATTGTTTCAAGGGAATACCTTGATGTCTGCGGTTATGGCAGCTGTTGTATCGTTTTTGAATGCCATTTTAATTAACAGAATTTTGTTTCACCGGCGAGTTAGTACACATCGAGATTATTTTGCCGCACTTATTTATGTTCTGCTCTCTGGAAGCTTATTGGCCTTTCAGACCCTAACGCCATTTTTACTTGGAAGTGTCTTTATTTTGTTGGCTATCAATAAGTTGTATGAATTGTCAAAAGAATCAGAAAAGCGAGAAACGGACTATTATGTGGGACTGTTGATTGGTTTGGCAGGGTTGATAAGTCCTTTTTATTTCATTTTTATTGTTCCAGCATTAGTGTCAATGTTTTTATTTGGAGCCTTTCGGCTAAATGAAGTATTGTCAATGTTATTGGGTTGGATTAATCTAGTTTTACTTGCTGGAGCCTATTTTTTTTTTATAGACGGTCTTGATTATTTCTTGGAGCATACTTTTACTTTTCACTATGCGGCTTATTTATTCTTTTCAAATTGGACTTGGGGCACTTACGGGTTACTCTTACTCTATCTAATCTTATCTGTCGCCGCTGTACTAATTCAACCGATTTTGATTACAAAAAAACAACATCATACAAAACAGTTTATTAGGGTAGTTTATAATTTTTTGTTTACAGCAATCGGAAGTGTGCTTTTTATGGATGTAAGCATACATCATGTTTTGTTTATTTTGGTTTTATTTCTCGCAATTATCTTTGGCATGTATTACAAAAGAAAAAATGGAATGACCAGTTGGACATTAGAGATTTTACATTTTGCTTTTTTTCTATTCGTGATGTTCAATCATTTTGGCTTCCAGCTTGGATAAACGGGCCCACGTCCTATCCGTGAAAATCCGTCCTCCGTGTCCCAACTTCCCTAACCTAGCTTCCTCAAATGAAAAAGATTCACTATATTTGGTTTTTGCCATTTCAAATATAGTCAAATGAAAATCTTTAAATATAGCTTTATCATCTTGCTCATAGCCTTATTGGCTGTTTTTATCTTCTATTTTTATCCAAGAACGGCTATCATAACGGGTTATGCTGCACACAGCGTTTGTTCCTGTCACTTTAATTCGGGTAGGTCATTGGCTTCGATTGAAGCAAGTGATAACGATATTGATATCATGTCCTATACTTCTAACAGCATTGATGAGGAAGCTCAAACGGTAACCTCTTCGATTTTTGGTTTGCGCAAAAGAACAGCCCTTTACCGAAAGGGGTATGGCTGTGTCCTTTTAGGTCCAAATGGAGAAAAACCAGCGGTGGTCGAACACATTCCCCCTAGAAAGGAGTTGGTGGATAGTTTGCCTTGGCCTTTCGGAAAAAAAGAAAATACGCCTGCATTTTCTGACGTAGCTATGTATAAAATTAACAATACTATTGAAAATGCTTTTGACAAAAAAGGGGAGCAATTAAAGAAGACTAGAGCAGTGGTTGTCGTCTATAAAGGACAAGTGATTGCAGAGAAATATGGGGAAGGTTTTGATAAGAATACGCCTCAACTCGGTTGGTCAATGACCAAAAGTATTCTAAATGCATTGTATGGCATTCAATCCAGAAAAGGTATCGTCAACATCAAAGAACCAGTAAATATACCGGAATGGAAAAAGGATGAGCGGGCAGTAATTACCTACAATAATCTACTCCAAATGAATAGCGGTTTAGAATGGGAAGAAGACTATGCCTCCATTTCAGATGCTACCAAAATGCTCTTTATTACGGATGATGTGTCGAGCATGCAATTAAAAAAACCTTTGGAGTTTCCCATTGGGACATATTGGGAATATTCATCGGGTACGTCTAATTTGTTGTCGGGTCTTTTGAGTCAGCAATTTGCTTCACAACAAGCATATTTGGACTTCCCTTATGTCGAATTATTTAATAAGATTGGAATGACTTCGATGGTCATGGAGACAGATTTGACGGGGCATTATATTGGCTCTTCATACTCTTGGGCAACTCCACGAGATTGGGCTAAATTGGGTTTACTCTATTTAAATAAGGGTATCTGGAATAAGGAGCGAATCTTCCCTGATGGTTGGGTGACTTATTCTTCTGATCCAGCCAAAGATTCTAAGGGAGGGTACGGTGCACATTTTTGGTTAAATGCTGGTGGTAAATACCCTAAAAGTCCAAAAGATATGTTCTATTGCGCTGGGTTTCAAGGACAATATGTTTATATTTTACCGAGCCAAGACCTCGTCATTGTACGAATGGGTTTATTATCTTATCCAGAGTTTCCGGCGGATGAGTTGGTCTCGGGTATTGTGGACGCAATCCGTTAGGAATTAGCTCATACTCATTTCGGAAGGAACTAACTTTTCAAAAGTCTGTAACTTTTGGAAAGTGGTGGTAGGCGGTTAGTAGTTATTCTCAACAAATACGCTTTCACGTCTTTGCAGTTTTCTCATAAGTCGCATAATCCAGCACACTTTTGGTTTAGCGGTGTCTAACCTACTTCAGCACTCGCTTCAAAAAAGCGCCCGTATGCGATTTTTTAATCTTTACTAAGCCCTCTGGAGGCCCTTGATAAAGTAATTTTCCGCCATTTTTGCCTCCATTGGGCCCTAAGTCCACCACCCAGTCTGCGGATTTTATCACTTCCATATTATGCTCAACGATTAAGACCGTGTGTCCCTTTTCTACTAATTGATTAAAAGAAGCTAAGAGCAAATTAATATCATGAAAGTGCAAGCCTGTTGTCGGTTCATCAAAAATAAATAATATTTTTTCGCTGGTGGTTTTCTTATTAATAAAAGACGCTAACTTAACACGTTGGGCTTCTCCCCCCGAAAGCGTGTTAGAGGATTGGCCTAACGTCACATAGCCCAAGCCGACATCAAACAACGGTTTGATTTTGGACTGTATTTTTTTTTGTCCTTGAAAGAAAACAATCGCATCTTCGATGGTCATACTCAGAATGTCATAAATGTTTTTCTCTTTGTAAGTAATTTCTAAAACTTCTTTTTTAAAACGCTTGCCTTTACAAGACTCACATTCTAACCGAACATCTGCTAAAAATTGCATTTCTACGACTTGTTCTCCTTCTCCGTTGCAGGATTCACATCTGCCAGCATCTACATTAAACGAAAAATGTTTGGGTTGAAACCCTTTGATAAGAGATAACTGCTGCTTGGACATCAAAGTCCGTATGTCATCATAAGCTTTGACATACGTGGCAGGATTAGAACGAGAGGATTTACCAATGGGGCTTTGGGACACCATCTCTAATTGATGGATCAACCGATCGTCAAAAATAACTTCTGAATGACTCCCTATAATGGCGTTGGTATGAATGCCTAATGCCTCTTGCAAAGCAGGGTATAATATTTTTTTGACCAAGGTTGTTTTTCCGGAGCCACTCACACCCGTCACGACTGACATCGAACCCAATGGAATCTTGACATCTATATTCTTTAAATTAAATTGATTGGCTCCTTTTATTTCAATAAAGTTATTCGGTTTTCGCCTAGTCTTGGGTAATGGAACTGATTTCTTTCCAGTCAAATAATCAACCGTCAAACTATTTTTAATTTTACTCTTTAGAGCCTCTTTGTAGGGGCCTTGAAAAACAACATTTCCTCCGTGTGTGCCCGCTCCTGGACCCATGTCAATCAAAAAATCTGCTTGACGAATGACCTCTTCTTCATGCTCTACCACCATCACGGTATTCCCTAAATCTCGTAATCTTTTTAATACGGCAATTAATTTTTCCGTATCTTTCGGGTGCAAACCGACACTCGGTTCATCTAAAATATAAAGTGAACTCGTTAAGTTATTTCCTAAGGTTCTAGTTAAATTAATGCGCTGGGTTTCGCCACCGCTCAAAGTCGCAGACACTCTGTCTATAGATAAATAGCCCAACCCTAGGTCCATCATCGCTTGTAAGCGGGTATTGATTTCGGTCAAAAGCCTAGCGGCTATTTCTTGATCGTGAGCGGTTAGTTTGATTTTTTTAAAAAATAATTGAAGCTCCGAAACAGGGATAATGTCTAATTCGGTAATGGAATGCTTTGCCACTTTTACATAGGTTGCCTCTTTGCGCAAGCGAGATCCATGGCATGCAAGACAAGTGGTTCTTCCTCGATACCTAGCTAATAAAACTCTGTTTTGGATTTTATATAACTTTTTTTTAATCTGCTCAAAATATTGATTGATTCCATTGAAATGTTGATTGCCCTCCCAAAGGACTTCTTTTTCTTCGTTAGTCAATTCACCATAAGGGCGATGAATAGGAAAATCGAATTCATGTGCAACCGAGACGAATTGGGCTAGTAAACGTTTGCCTTTCACACCGCGCCAAGGAGCAATAGCTCCATCATAAATGGACATGGAGGAATCTGGGAACACCTTGCTTTCTGAGATGCCAATCACTTGACCATGCCCTTGGCAAGTCGGGCAAGCTCCGAATGGATTGTTGTAATTAAATAATTGAACAGTGGGTGTCGGGAATTCTAGCCCATCTAATTCCAATCTATTATTAAAAATTTTTTCTTTCCCCCCTATGACCTCTACGATACAATGCCCTTCACTTTCGTAAAAAGCAGTTTGGACAGAATCACTAATTCTTTTGACATGATCTTCGTCCGCATTATCCACGGCAAACCTATCGATTAAGATACGCATTCCCTTTCGGGCAAAATCTATGGCTGGTTTTTCTTTTTTGATTTTTTTATCCTCCAATACATCTTCAATGTGGTATAACGATCCTTTCCATTGAAGTCGGGTATAACCTTTTTGGATTTGGAGATCTAATTCTTTTGCCAAAGTCCTATCCTCATATTTTTGGTGCAAACCAATAAAGAGTTGTATTTTCGTTCCTTCCTCCAAAGACTTTATGAAATCAACAACATCGGTAACCGTATGACGCTTCACTTCTTTTCCAGAAATGGGCGACATGATTTTGCCAATACGAGCATATAATAACCTTAAATAATCATAAACCTCAGTCATAGAACCTACAGTCGATCGGTTGTTACCGCGAGTGACTTTCTGTTCAATGGCGATAGCTGGGCAAATACCTTTGATGTAATCCACCTCTGGTTTTTTCATCCGCATCAAAAACTGACGAGCATAGGAGGACAAACTCTCGACATATCGCCGCTGCCCTTCAGCGAAAAGCGTGTCCATCGTAATGGTTGATTTTCCGGAACCCGATACGCCCGTCACGACGATCAATTTATCTTTGGGGATTACGAGATCGATATTTTGTAAGTTGTTGCCTCTTGCCCCTTTGATGTAGATATTGTGCTGAATATCCAATTTTGTATTTTTGGCTGCTTTTTTAGCCATAGTAGATATTGATATTTTTGGCTATTTTTTTTCTTCGGCTACGTGCATTAAGGCAGAAGTCTCAAAGATAGTATAGATAGCATAATTTAATAGATAAGGAAGAATAAACCAATTCGATTCGGGTTTCCCAAGTTTTACAAACAACACGACAAAAAGTATGGTTAAGGTCATTTTGATTAAGGTAAACATCTGTACGAAGCCAATATAAAAACCTTTATTTTTAAAGGTGACCGCCTTGCGGCTAAAAAAATAATGCAATACCGTTAGCATCGAAAAGAAAAGTAACGAACCAAAAATAATGACTTGAAAAGGGGCTTCTTGGGGTAAAAAGGATAAACCCAAGCTGATGACAAAAGCAATCAAAGTGGTGATCAGGAGTCCTTTTATAAACTGGGCTTGACTCATGACTGTTTTGTTTGTAAACGGGCTATGACCTCCTCCAAAAACAAAGACTCTTGGTTGCCTGTCTCCATGTTTTTGAGCGGGAGGTTGCCTGTTTTTACTTCATTGTCCCCAATGACCATGACATGCGAAATGTTGCGTGCATTCGCATATTTCATTTGTTTTTTCATCTTGGCAGCTTCGGGATAGATGTCCGCTGAGATACCTGCTTTCCGCAAGGCAGTCAAGATCCCAAATCCATAATCTAAACAAATATTATTCATTGTGATAATTAAAATCGTCACTTCATTGTCTATACCCTCTGGAAATAAATTTTCAGATTCCATGATGTCATAAATACGCTCTGCCCCAAAAGAGATGCCCACGCCTGACATATTATTTAAACCAAAAATACCTGTTAAGTCATCATATCGTCCGCCACCCAAAAGACTACCCATCTCAATATTATCGGCAGTTACTTCAAAAATACATCCTGTATAATAACTTAAACCGCGAGCCAATCCGATATTTAATTTTAAAGTATTACGCAAGGGACTATGCTCCAGATAGCGCCAAATGGCTTGTAATTCTTCTACGCCTATTAAGCCGATATCGGATCCAAAGTCATCCATTTTGGCAGCAAGGGCCTCTATAGAAGGTAGCTCTAGGAGGCTTAGTAAGCTTTGGGCATGGTCTTCTGAGATACCCCTTCTGACCATTTCATCTTGTACGCCTTGTACGCCGATTTTGTCCAGCTTGTCGATGGATATAGTCATATCCATGAATTGGTCTTTGGGTATCCCTGCAATTTCAGCAATCCCAGACAATACTTTTCTATTATTAATATGAATGGTCACAGGGATGTTGAGTCGCTTAAAAACCTCATCAATGATTTGTATAAATTCAGCTTCATACAGCAAGGATTTTGAACCGATGACATCGGCATCACATTGGTAAAATTCACGGTAGCGCCCTTTTTGTGGGCGATCTGCTCTCCATACGGGTTGAATCTGGTACCGTTTAAAAGGAAAATTTAAAGCGTGTTGATTCATGACCACAAATCGAGCAAAGGGCACGGTCAGATCATAGCGCAAGCCTCTCTTTGCTATTTTGGTCACTAAACCGCTTGAGTTTTTGTCCGAAAGGAGCTTAGGATCCACATTTTTGAGGTAGTCTCCATTATTTAAAATCTTAAAAAGAAGCTGGTCTCCCTCTTCCCCATATTTTCCCGTAAGGGTCGTCAACAACTCCATCGTGGGCGTCTCAATCGGACGGAAACCAAAGAGCTCATATACTTCTTTGATGATGTCGAAGATGAAATTACGCTTTGCAAGTTGTGGGGGAGTAAAATCTCTAGTTCCTTTGGGTATTCTTGGCTTCATCTTCTTTCTTTAGTGATGGGGTCAAAACAGAAGCCTACATCAAGATGCAATCCCTACTGTTCTAATCTGCAAATATCGGTAATTGGATTGGGATTACCAAATGTTTACGGACTTACGAACTTACATTTGAATTTATATATCCACAATCCTCTTTTTAATGGATGGAGATTATTTTTTTACCAATTGAGATAAGCGCAAATGGCCTTTAATAACTCAAGCGTAAGGCTCATTTTTCCTAGTACTATTTACATCAAAATGTTAGGCATTGTCAATTAAAAATTGCAAATTTGTGTTCTAAAACAACAACCTGCCATGAAACTATTCAAATTTACAATCTTACTTTTGGTTATCTCTTGGATGACTGCTTGTAACACTCGTAAGACAGTCTCTCCTGTTAATCCTGATTTTCAAGAAACACTGATTTTGGTGTCTTTTGATGGGTGTCGACATGACTATCCAGATCATGCGATTACTCCCGCTTTAGATGCAATGGAAGCAAATGGAGTACGTGTAGAAGGACTAAAAACGGTCTTTCCTTCCAAAACATTCCCAAATCATTTGTCCATTGTGACTGGGCTTTACCCAGAACACCATGGCATCATCTCTAATCGTATTTATAACGATAAAACAGGTGAATGGTACAAGCTGAGTAATGACGCAGTTACGGAAAGCAAGTGGTACAATGGAGAACCTATTTGGTCAACCGCAGAACGCCAAGGACTAAAAACGGCCACTTTCTTTTGGCCCGGTTCAGAAGCAGAAATTGCGGGTTATCGCCCAACTTACTGGAAGCCTTTTGATGCCTCGACCCCATACAAAGATAGGGTGGCTCAAGTTTTGAAGTGGTTGGACTTGCCTAAAGACCAACGCCCGCAGTTTATTTCTCTTTACTTTGAACAGCCAGATCACGCCGGTCATGTTCATGGACCATTGACGCCTGAAACCAAAAAAGCAACAGAAGAAGTCGATGCACAACTGGCTACTTTAATGGCTGGAATAAAAAAACGCCAGCTCGAAAATGTGGTTAATGTCATGGTGGTATCGGATCATGGCATGACACCGCTGAGTCGGGATAGTGTTATCTTTTTGGATGATTATATCAACATGAATGATGTAAAGGTGATTGATTGGTCGCCAGTCGCCGCCATTCGCCCATTTCCAGGTAAGGAAGATGCTGTCTTGGCCGCCTTACAAAATGTACCCCATTTGCAAGCCTATAGAAAAGGAGAACTCCCGGAGAAATATCACTATAATGATCATGCATTTATTCAGCCCATTATAGCGATAGCTGACCTACATTGGACAATTGGACAACATAGTTATTTTGACTCACACCCAAAAATTGCTACAGGTGGGACTCATGGTTTTGATCCTGACTATACCGATATGAATGGGATTTTCTATGCACAAGGTCCTGCTTTTAAGAAAGGCATTAAAACGCCTGTTTTTGAAAATATACATTTGTATGAACTCATGTGCCAAGTGCTCAAGATAAAGCCCGCCCAAAACGATGGAGCGAAGGAGGCTTCATTTGGTTTTTTACGCTAAAAATGGTCGGCAAGTGGTGCTGTTTAGTCGGTCACAGGACAATCCTTTTAAGTATTAAGTCCGATTAACAATCCTTTAAGAAAATAGGGCAATTATTCCCTTATTTTTGGGTTTGACGATTTATTGATAGCCTTTAAACCATTAAAATGAAACGTAATTTCTTTTTTTCTTTTCTATTATTGACCAGTTTTTTTTCGCTTACGCAAAAAGTAAAGGCACAGGCGGTTAGTCATCAATTGTGGGAGGACCTATTACAAGCGTATGTGACAGAGGAAGGAGTCGTCAATTATAACGGTTTCAAGGACAACCCAAAATTAGATCAATATCTAGAACTACTCAACCAAAATGGTCCTAGAAAATCTTGGTCTAGATATGACAAGTTAGCGTATTGGATCAATGCTTACAATGCCTTTACCGTTAAGCTAGTATCGAAGCATTATCCGATTAAAAGCATCAAAGACATAAAAAAGGGGATTCCTTTTGTGAATACCGTTTGGGATATCAAATTCATTGTATTAGATGGGGATACTTACGATCTTAATAATATTGAACATGGCATTATTCGGAAGCGCTTTAGGGAGCCTAGAATTCACTTTGCGGTTAATTGTGCCTCAGAATCATGCCCTGCATTGCTCAATCATGCCTATACAGGTGCTAAGTTGGATGATCAATTGACTTTTCAGGCAAAGCGCTTCCTTGCGGACAAAACTAAAAATAAGATCTCTTCCAATAAACTAGACCTCTCTAAGATTTTTAAATGGTTCAAAAAAGACTTTACTAGAAGAAGCTCTTTCATTGAATTTCTAAATAAGTATGCTCCGACACCCATTAATAAATCAGCCAAAATTTCATACAATAAATATGATTGGCGATTGAATGATCGCAAGTATTAGTACACAATAAAGCTAGTGCGGATACTTTCGCGGATTACGGTTGTTCAACTGATACCATCAGTTAAATAATTGAGTGCACTCCGAAAAGACAATGTATGCTATTTTTTTCTTGGCACCAAAAATTTTTTTTGTTTACGTCCTTATTTTAAACCCCAAATATCCCCTTAAAATGGGGACTTAAGGCAAACAGATTAAAATTTTGTTCCTTGCTCTAGTTTATTGGTTGCAACGACTTTCCGGAGTAGGTTCAACACTTGAACCTAATTAATTAATAGATGACCTTTAACACCATTTTTAAATGGGGTTTGGGTTATCATGAAAATAAACAACTATTGTTTTACGGTAATTTTTTTCCCCATAAGTCCCTTTTCCAAGGGGTGTTTGGGGTGAACGACCGATCCCGTAGGGTCGAGTATGGCAGTGCTCGAAGGGAGATAACGGCGTTAGTCGCTCCGTAGCTTGTCTTTTACTTCCTCATTATCTGGCTTCTTGGCTTCTACTTTCTTGGTAGCCTGCTTTTTATCTTTCTTTTCGATATTATTGGCATCGGTTTTTTTAGTTTTGACCTTCTCTTTTTCGCTATCACTGTCTTCGTCTTTGACATGAGGCATTTCTATTTCGCCAGCCTTAAAATCAAAATCAGCCAAAACCATCGTAT
>CAYRVZ010000010.1:0-7074 GCA_964427815.1 uncultured Saprospiraceae bacterium
ATTAAATGAAAAATTCAAACTCATGTCATTCTTCATTCGCATATCCAATCCTATCAGCGGATTAAAGGCTTCCCGAATACTCACATCTGGTATCTCAAATTGAGCATAATAACTGTATGTATTATCGTTCAGTTTCGTTTTATTATTCGCATCATAATTGGTTGCCGTATTGTAAGAATTAACGGTCATCTTTGAGGTGTAACCATGGCGCAAACTAAAACTCTTAAACAAAGCCTTGAAGGCAGGAATTTTTGAAAGACCCGTATAGCTCAATTTCCAATTTGGTCTAGGGAGCATCTTAAAAATATTGAGACCGACAGAATTCGGATCTTGTTTTGTATAAGCAGCCATGAAGGCGGGAATCAATACATCTTGCTGAAACTTACCGTAGCCTTCTGTGTATCCTGTATCTATCGTATGCTGTGGAATAGTGGCCGGTATGGGTATCCCACGTTCTTCATAAGACCGAATAATCAACCGTTTAGAAATATCCTTTCGATTCTCTTCAAACTGGTGAAATAGGCCGGTGATGTCATTATTAAACATCGTGTTCGCATTAAAGAAAGAAACCGAATAAGAACCAATGGTCCTAGGCAGAGCATGTACAATATCCCGTTGACCATCCAACACCGTATCCTTAAACATCTCTGTGCGATTACGGGTAAAATCTCTATTCGCATCAATGTCAATCTTGAAATTCTTAAAAGGCTCAACCGTGACCGACACATTAAACTCTTGCCCATAATTTCTTGAAAGGGGTTGATTCAACATGATGTTGTCCGTAATCCAATTGTTAGACGCAAAATTATCCAACTTTGCATCACTCGGTTGAAATCCTGTGATGTAATCCCAACCCGGCGCCGTAAAGCCATCTTTCAAGCCTAGCACTTTGGCAGAAGGCGTAAAACCGGGCACCACAGACGCATATTTTTCAACATATACGACTCTAGCTTTCCGTACGGAAAGTAATAACCTAACGAGCCCTTTCTCGACTTTAGAAGGTTTTCGATCTTTTTTCTTTTTCTTAGGTTTTTTCTTTTTTGGTTTTTTCTTTTTTGATTTTTTCTTGTTTTTGCCTTTCCTGTCTGGGTTATCCGGTTTGGGCATATTTCCGATGGTCGGATCTCCAGCAATTAATTTGCCGGCCGCATCCATTTTGGGTTCAGGGACTTCCTTTACTTTTTTCTTGTCGGGCTGTTTGTCAGTTTTATTTTTTCGACGGCGCCCTCTTTTCTTTTCAACAGAACCTTCCTCTTCCATTTTACTGCTACGTCCTCTTCCACGGCTATCGGCTCTTCGGTTTCTAGACCCTCGTCGCCCCCCTAGAGAGCTATCAATTTTTTGCAAGTATTTCGATTTCTTATAGAGTTTCGCAAAATTCAAATCTCCATTTAGCTTTCTGACTTGCCCATTTTGTGCGACATTACCCAGTTCAATCACATTCAAGGCCGCCGCATTCCAAGCATAATCCGCATTGACGCTTGCCTTGACCTTGACCCAATCCATGAAAGGAATGTACTTCATGGGTACGGTATAATTCAAAGACATACTATGTCTGTATTGCTTGTTACGCCCAAAATTTCGGATATTGGTTAAGATAGAATCTCGAATAAAACTTTTTTCTCTTTGGTTGCCCAAATCATCCACTTCTGTGGGTTCATCAATAACGGAGAAAGTTTGAGCATCAAAAACAAACTTTAAAGCTTTCGTCAAATTCCAGTTCAAGGAATAGGTTCTATCCCAAGCAAAGTTCTTATTATAATAAGTATTTAGCAAAGGATCTTCACCAGCAAAGCGATAGGTCGTTCGATTAAAAGAACGATCCATTGAGGTAGAAACACCGATTGAATTAGGTATCGGGCTAAAATTAAACTCCGTCAATAATTTTACATACTTATCCTTTTTTATCAATTTCTTAAACGGGCGGACGTATTTGGTTTTGGGAGAATACTGATAATCCAAAATACCTCTGTATCGTTTTAAATTGTCTTGGGCAATTAAAGGATTATGCTTATCCGTCTCAGAATAAGAATAAGTGGCACTAAAATTAGAAATATCCCACGGCATGGTTTTTTTTCCATTGGTTTTATCTTTACGGACATTGGTAAAGTTAAAACTCTTTATGGTCGTAACGTCTTGCGCCAATTCTTTTATCTCCTTCTTGTTGGATGCCCCATCTAATTTGTCTTTTAACTCTACATCCAAATCATAAGGATCGTATTGTGGGCTCTTTATGTTTTTAGAATACTGCGCAAAAAATGGGATTCGAATACCCGATTTTTCCGGAAGGAACCTTCCTAACTCAAAATTACCTGCAATATCATATTGAATGATCTGCTCTCTACTCCGTTGGGCTAATTTTTGGTCAATCCCGCCATATCCGATACTGGAATAATTTCCCGAAAGAGCAATACTACCAAAATCCGCCAGCTTTAAATCCACTCTCGCCAATCCCGCTAATCCGCCTGCTTCATCCAATCCACTCAACCGTAACTCATTGACCCATACTTCTAATGTCCTGACTTGGTCATCTTTATTTTTGACACCGATCATGATGGTATTGACTCGCCCGATATTTGGATTACCCACCACGGTTACAAGATTTTCAGGCTTATCAGGATCTTGAATGGAAAGAGAATCACCCCCTTGCCTGTTTCGCTTTAGTTTTAAATCTTTAAACAAAGAGAGTGGAAAATCAAAGAAGTTTTCTTCTGGCCAGACTTCTTCTTTATAGGCTTGAATGTCAGAAGGAGACACCGCATCTGGATTAGAAAATGTCAAGGGCACTTCGTATTCATAGTAGTTACTGGTATAATCTTTTCCCATTCTGATGAAGACCTTTTGGTTAGACGGAGGGGTATCTCCTAGTGCTTCGCCATGAATAAACAGCTGAATTCGTTTATAGACGCGCATGTCCATATTAAGGGTTTTGAAAATACCCTTTTCTCCACCTGCACACAAATCTTTAATTTGCATAGAAAGAGAATTTTCATTTTGCTGAGCTCCAGCAGACACGGTACCGATGATATTTTCTCTTCTCACGCCTAGCGGCAATACATAATTAAAAGGTAGCTTGTTACTATTCTCTTCGATATTCACTTCATTTACTTCAAATTTAACATCGGGACAAGCTATTTTGTCTCTAGTATATTTTCTCCATTGATTTCTGACCAATTCCAAAGTACCAAATCTAAATACAACTTCCTCCTCAAAGCCATGTGCAATAATCCGCATGAATCGAATGGATCTAAAATCTTGGATTCCGCCCACTTGCTCATGGTACTGGTTCAACGGAATCTTGAAGTGATACCAACGTTCATTATTGTCCGTCAGAATCGATTCCGTTACAAAGCTAGTCTCGGTCGTGTCCCGTATTTTTCCTGGACTATCATAATTAATGGGGATATTATATTGAAAATAAGCCTCTGTTTCATTTAAGGAATTGTCCCGATTTAAATCCTCAGTATTGGGATAGTTCGTTGAACTTTCGACAAACTGCCCTGTCGTTTCTTTAGAATTACCCTGCAGTCCATTAAAACCCACATACTTGACTAGCGCACTTTCATTTTCGCCATATTTCGTATCTCTAAAAGAAACAAAGTTGTCGTTTGAGGGGTCATTTTGGATGATACTTGCAATATTGGTTCCGTTATAGGCTTGCACAAAATCGGAATATTTCGTTCGCTCAGCGTCATCATCAATACCGTCCAAACCGACGTCTTGTTGATCCCTCAACGTATTATCAAAGGCATAGGTGATTTGCTGCGCCCGAGGCACTCTACTCCAGCTTGTTTCATCGGTTTTGACCTCTTCTGTCAGTCCATTTTCAAAAGACAATCTGGAGTCTCTCAATACATCTTCAGATAGATTGCCTAATTGAAAATAAAGCGTACCGTTATTTGCTGCATTATCAAAAGTACCCATGTATGGACTCATCATCCAAAAATCTATAAACTCGATATTAGCCGATTCAAAATCACTATTTCGAATGGGTCGCATGATTCCACCCCATCTTGTTTCTGGAGCGTTTAAGCTTCCGTTAGTGGTATTGACTCCTTGCGAAATATTTAAGCCGTCAGAATTGACCCCGTCAGGCAGATCAAAATTATAGGGCCCTCTTTTTCTAGGCTGAAAGTGTAAGTCCAGCGGATAGATTCGAGTATTTTGGGAGCCAACGTCAATTTTTGCATTCGGAAAAATATCGGTTCGTTGAATGGTTCTTGTGTAGGGATCGGACTGATCTCCATCTCCTTGGGCTGTGACATCCAGTCGATACCAATTCATCAATGCCCGATTGACACCCCCATTGATATTATCAACAAACTTGCTTTCTGGCAGGATAGGCACGCCATCTACATCTTTCATTTCTCTAGGGATAGATGACAAGTACCAGTTTGTCGTGGGGGTTCGTAAGTCAATACTATTCGTACTCCCCTCAAAATCATCAATATAAACGATACCTTCATCTTGCCCTTGATTAATCGCTTTCGAGTGACCGGGTTTTAGGGCGGCTACTTCTGCCACAATTGAAACGGAAGATTCTTCTTTGGTTGAAATACCTGGAATCTTATCCACCAATCGGGTCAGCCAAGGAGCTTTTTTATTGTAATTTACGTCCAACCCCAGTATCCGATTATTAATGGGATCTTCTCCTACATTTACTTTTTGGGTATAGGGTCTTTCGTATAGACGCATATAAGTTGCGCCCAAGCTGACTGCTTTATTCAAGGCATAATCCGCTCGCACCCCAATCATACTTTTTTGTTGTAAACCTCCGAAAGTATTTTCTTCAAAACTGACATTGATAGGCGGTTGACCGGGTTGTAAATAAGCATCATTCAAAATTCGGACTTTACCAATATTATAATCTACTTCAAAGTCAACACCCTCAATTAATTGTACTCCGCCTGCTTGCACCCTTACAGAATTCCTAGGCACGTTAAAAGCGCCTAAAGAAATCTCAGAGGAGGTTCCAGAAGAACGGAATGTACCTTTGATCGCAAAACGATTTTTTTCAAAATACTCTCTTGCCTTAAATTGTGTTGTACTATATAGTTCATTAAAAACATAAATGGAGTCTTGCGGATTAGTCGTCAAATCTAGTTTTTTGGCTAGATTAGAACCGAATGGCTCTAGTACTGGAAACATCACCCGACCGCTTCTATTCGTAATAGTCAAACCCGGTACATAGTCAAAAACACCGTCTGCTTGTGGATCACCTTGTACATTTAATTGGTCAAGTCCAAAAACACGAATCAAAGGCACTCGTCCTAAAGACGAAGACTCTGGCAAAAATCTTTTTTCTCCTCTTCCGGAAACAACCCCTTGTGATTGATTGCCTTTTACATCGTCATAAAAGATGTCCAATCTAAAATCTTGTTGTTCAATCTGAGAAGACCCCAAAAAGTAAAAGTTCTTCATCATCAAATCCCAATAGGACAGATCTGTACGAGCCGTAGAAGATTTAAGCATTTTTACAAAAAGTACTTTCAACGAATCACTTTGTGGCGTTTGATTACTCAACTCCCCAACGGTATAGGTTTGTCCATTATATTCATATTCAAAGGCGACCCCAATCACCTGATCGGGCTGTACATTGACCTTCAAAGAGATGAAACCCAACTGCGGATTCATGTCATATTCTGACGGGCTTAATTTTCTTGCACGCACCTTTTCAAAATCCTTTACTTGCTCAAAATTATACCCGAATTGTCCATCTTGCAGTGCACTCACTACTTTGTCAATAGTAGCAGACTCTGGACTGTTGGCTATGTTTTGGTATAAGTCATTGGCATTATTTGCCGGAAGGGCATTACCAAATATGTCCGTATTGACTGCGGGTAGTGTCTGATTGACTGTTTCTAACCGAGTCGGCTCACCCAAATCCGTCATGGCGACGATATCCCGGACGCCACCTACTGTCTGATTTCGGTCATTGGTAATCCAAACCTCCATTTTAAGGATACGGAAGAGTGAACGAATCTGCGGTAGATTTTCTAGGGCAGATTCAAAATTATTACGATTATAATGTGTCAATAAGAAATGCTTATTGGCATCATAGCGATCAACGGCAATTTCAAATTCTTGCGCCTCTGCGCCATTCTCCACTCGTATATTCTGACGTTGTGACTTTTGGTTGGCTAGGATGGTCGTCAATCTCAATTTACCAAATTGTAATTCTGTTTTGATACCGAATAGGTTTTGAGTTCCTTGTATCAGATTACTTTTCAACGGCAGGCTGACATTACCTGCTTCGATTTTTTTCAAAATCTCATCTTCACTAAATAGGTCTGAGTTGTAGTCAATCTTCATCTGATTATCAAAGTCAAAGACGGCATTGGTGTTGTAGTTGGTTGTTAGAGTTAATTTTTCTCCGATTTTACCCGTGATATTCATCCGAATATCCATGTCAAAATCAAATACGGTTCTTTTTCTAAAATCTATTGGGAGTGTGGGGTTGTCCACTTTAGAGTAATCTATCCCAAATTTCAAGTCAATATTACCTTGTCGGCTGATATCCACGGTGCTTCCGCCAAATAGTCTATCAATCAGACTTTGCTTAAAATCATATTTTGCGATCGGATCTACACGACCTGAGGTCCCACGATCTCCATTACTAATACCGGCTAGTTGTTTAAAATAATCGGATTGTTGTTGTTCGGCTCGGTGCTCCATGTACTCATCAAAGGTCAAATAACTAGGTGGGCGATAGTTGTCACTACCAATCATTTCTGTAACGATGTACAAACCAGTTTCGGGATCGTATTCTACATCTTGATCAACAACCGCTGGGTCGTGTAGGTCTATTGGGTTATTAGAACCAGACATAAAGTTGCCAAACCGCTCTTGGATAGGGGGTAAGGTATCTAAAGAAGCTGAAATTATATTAGTCTTAGCAAAGGTAGTGACGATTCCAAAAGACCAAAAAAAAGCAATTAGTACTATGCTTTGTTTCATAATAAACGGTAATTACATTGGGAGAAAAACTCCTAAATTTCAAATTAATACGGGTTCCTGAGAACCCATAAACAATAAGTAGTGTAGGGATGAAACGCCGACACTACCCAAAAATCA
>CAYRVZ010000010.1:7174-25250 GCA_964427815.1 uncultured Saprospiraceae bacterium
AACCCATAAACAATAAGTAGTGTAGGGATGAAACGCCGACACTACCCAAAAATCATTTTCACACTAGTTTTAACTTTTGCGTAAGCTAAATGGCCTCTTTTAACGTCAGTTTAATCAACGTTTCCACATTCAATATGTCCGGTGTGGATTTTAGAATGCGGTTTAGTCCCCGTTGTGCTTTCACCTTATTAAAACCGAGTGCTATCAAGGCAGATAACGCCTCATCTCTCATAGTATTGTTTGACAAACTCACAGCAATAGGACTTCCGGAAGATTCTTTAGTCAATTTATCTTTGATATCCAAAATAATGCGCTTTGCCGTCTTAGTCCCAATGCCCTTTACCTTCGTCAAAATAGCCAATTGCTCGCCTATTATCGCTGCCCTTATTTCATCAGGCACCAATGAAGAAAGCATCACTTGTGCCGTATTGGCTCCTACGCCTGACACCGAAATCAAATGCATAAATAAACTACGCTCCTCTTCTGTTGCAAAGCCATAAAGCTTTTGAGCATCTTCCCGTACTAATAAATACGTTAAAATTTTGCCTTTGTTTACTCCTTCTAGCGAAGAATAGGTATTTAAACTAATGTGTACATGGTAGCCTAGCCCTCCTGCCTCCATGATGAGGTAGGCGGGAGAGCGGAAGGTGATATCCCCTTTGATGTATGCAATCATGCTTATTTCGTGTCATTGTTTTATTGCGGATCGCCTTACGGCAAAAAGCGGTGCAAAGATAAGCTTTTTTTACAATATATTGTGTGGAAAATGGTACGAGTTAACGGCAAAAAATTACGAGAATTGTCACCTGCATAAAAAATCAAATCCAACTCGGTTTTGATGCTTTCAACCTTTGTTTGGTCAGGATCTAACTTGAGCGTCACTATTTTGTCAACAACCTCTTCATTTGGTATCTCATAAAGTATTTGGGTTGATGGATCTCGCCATGTTGTACTCTTTGAGGCCACTTTACCTTTCTTGGTCCGTGGGATGTAATAGAATTGGTTCTTGGTCAGACCAGTTATTGCCAAACAAGTATCCCTGCCTAAGCCTTTATGCCTCTTCTTCGCATCTGCAACTAAAAGGGCATAAAACGTTTTTTTGAAGTCGATATAATTTTTCCTGTTAGATGGATGCTATCGGTGTTTGGTAATTGGTGGCAACGAATAGAAACCTCCTGTATTTGGGCTTTTTGAACGTCACTCAAATGAAATGGCCAATAATCCAATAGGGTAGGGAATGCACTAATATTGGTTTCAAATTGCAAAAAATCGTTGGTGGTGGTGGGATCCGCTTGCACAAAAGCAGGTGTTGTAGAAAGAATCAAATGTTGGTTTTCAGGAGTCGCATACAGTTTAAGGAATGGAAAACCGACATATCGAATCTCTTCCTTTACGGTTTTGATTACCCCTACTGATATAGCGTAATGGTAGAGTGCACTATCTTGTGTGACCGAAAACTGGAGGGTGGTTTTGGGCTTCATGCTTTTTTGAGTGGTAACTTTTTCAATTTTATTGAAATCGTCATCATACTCATACGTTATGATAGAATCCACGACTGACTCTACGGAAGGAATCTGGAGGCTCATCTCGCCATCCCAATACTGTAATACCGTATCTAAAGACATACTTGTCCATTTGGAAAAATCTTTAGCAGAAAATTTATTCTGAATAAATCCTGCCAATCCATTTTCCTGCCAATTTAGATTTGCCCAAAAATTAACCACGAATCCTTTTTTAACGGAAGTATTATTATTAATTGGAAAAACATATTGAAAAGGAATATCCCCTTCAATATTAAAAACACCTTCTAGAAAATCAGCATATAGCAAGACTGGTTTATTTCGGGTTAACTCCATGGCTTGGTGCCAAAAGTTAATATGGTGATTGTTAGACTCTGCGGCTTGCACAAATTCTTTTGGCAAAGGATTTACATCTTTATTTAACAAAAGATTTTGCAAATTTAGCTGAACCGTTTTCGCTTGAATTTCGTTTGCGTAAGCGATAGCCAATTCATTTTTTGACCAATGGAAGAAGATATTTTTATCAAAATCAAACACCAAGTTATCATCCATCTGTATTAACTCTTTCCGCGTAAGCAGGGTATCCACATACTCACTAAACTTCGAGCCATCGATCGAAACTGGAGCCGAATACCAAATGCTTGGTTGCTTCGAGTTGGCAAAAATAATCAAATGACGAGGGATACTCAGCCCCTTAGAAGGAGTATCAATATCCTCTTCGCCATCCTCTTTTCCAAAGGACCAACCTATATCCAATCCATCAAAAGGATGTGCTATAAAATCCCAGAGCAAACTATTTTCGATAGAACGTAAATCTATGTCTATCAATAAGTTAGCATCAGACAATATCACTTGAGTATAAACAAAATTCTTTTTATAACGCCACCAATACCCCGCTCCCAAGAACAAGGTTAACAATAATAAACCCAACAAGATTTTGTTTAGCAATCGCATTTTAGTCTATCTGATAGAACTTATCGCCTAATTCATAAAATGCTTTTAAAGCATTCTCAGATTTTCCTGTTGTATTAATACTGATTGAAGAAGTAATGGTATTTCTTTTGATTCTAGACGTTTTAAAATCAGCCGACTCAAAATTCACCTGAAAGAGATCCAAAACGGACATAGCATCCCGCGGAAAAGAGCCTTTTGGAATTGCAGACAAAATTCTATCGTTATTTGCATAAAAAATTGAACTTTGGTTTCTTGCCATTTTTTTATGTTTACGTGAAGTCGGACCCTTCTTTCCAGCAGCTATATCGCGTGCTTGATATTCCGATGAAGCCATGAAAAATATATCATCCTGTAATACAAAATAAACTTCCATCGGATTCCTCCTCAAATCTAATTTGAAAATATTGCCTGGTTCTGCCAGAACGGTTTTGTATTTAACCCCTATTTTTAATAGCTTTTTAAAAAAGTCCATTCGCTCAGTGGAAGCCATAAAGAGGAATTCAGGCATCGGTTCTATTCTTGTTTTTTCGACTTCTTTGGAATTAAACTCATCATCATACTCATAAGACTTGTATTTTATTTCCTTGTCAATGACATCTGAAATAACAAAAAGTGCGTCTCCTTTAATCAACTCTCCTATCTCTTCTGCATCCAATACAATGGAGGCTAGTTCTGCACTCAAAGCTGCTTCTTCTGCATATTCAGGAATAATATTTTTGAGGATACTCGTCATTAAATTTGGATAAACCTCAATAGAATTTTCAACATTCATTGCAAAGCCAAAATACCCTAAAACTTTGTCTCCATCAAAATACTTAAAGAAATTTTTATTGAATTTACGCTTACCTATCGCCTTATAATAACCAGCCATTTCATCGGTCATTACGGTTTTTATTTTCATTTCAGCTTCCTCTTTAGTCAAGAAGACATGTGCCACCATTTCTTTAATTCCAGTTGCTTCAGGGGAACTTAAACGGCTAGCCATACCCATATAGTTGGACATACTAGACCCAATAATTGCCCGATTATCGAAGCCTAAAAACTTAGTATAAATTCGATTATAACTATCTGACCAAATCGAAGCTGCGGCTTTTTTATTGAAGCTTTTGAGGTATTTTGGATTGGAGGCAATCGAATTTACTTTACTATTACTTGATAAAATCCCAACGGCAAAACGCTCTAGCAATGTATGCTGTTTTGCCTGAAAAGCTTCTATTCTTCTTTCATAAGCGTGTTCTCTATGTTGCTGGGTGAGGCGCTGACGCTGCTCAAAAGCGGATTCCTCATCCATAACGATCTCTACATTTACGGCTCCATCCTCTTCTATTGACTCTGTTTCCTCAAAAACTACTACATCTATCTCCTCGACTGCATCCCGAGTCTTTTGGGCTTCCTTTACGGCTGCAGCGGCATGCATAGCCTTTTCTTTATCTTCTGCTTCCATTGCCGCTACCACATCAAACTCATCCTCTTCATTATAACCGTATCTATTTGGTTTTTTCATTCCAAAAGGATAGACTAGCAATACAGCTTGCTCGTCCCATAAAATAAACTCATCATAACCCATGACTCCTTTAAAATCGCCATATTTTTCGGTTTCAGATTTTTTCATCATCTGCTCAAATCCTGTTTTTGATTTCAAGGGCAGCAAGACACAATTGTAAGCAATGCTATCGGTCAAGGAAATAAAAAAGTAAGCATTACCCGTCAGGTCAAAATGCTCAATAGATTCTTTTCCATCATTAAATAGATCCTTTGCAAAGTGAAATTTCTTTAGTTCCTTCAGTGATACTTGTTCTAGAATTTTATGCCCTTTCAAAACCCCTACTAGCGCTGCGTCTTTTGGAATTTTAGTGATTAGATCTTGCGAAAAAAGCATGTTCGAGATGAGAAAAATGAACAGTACTAAGGAAAAAATCTTTTTCATTTGGTTTTTTTTATGGAAATTACTTTCCGAGTTGAATTTGGTTTTTAATGCTCTTGCGTCCCTTAATCATGTCTTCAGCAGACACACGCAAGAAAACGGCTTTTTTGTTTTTTGAAATCTTGGCGGCTTTGTTTTTAACTTTGACTACTGGCTTTTCAAAACGATAAATAGAAGTAACGGTGGCTCCTTCTAATATTTGTCTATCGTCTGATTTTATTCTGTTAAATTCTGAAGCGATATTATAATGGTAATTGCGTTTGAACACTTTATTCTTGTAGGTAAACTGTTTGTGTTTGGCGATGAGTTGTGCTTCTTTCTTTGAACTAATGCTCGACAATACAATATTCAAAGCATCAACATCTGCGAAATCACACGACAACGAAAAAATATAATCCTCAAAGTTAATCACCTTTTTAACATGACTGACTCCTTTTGCCTCACTAATTTTTTGCGCAAGCTCCGTAATATGCGTCCGAATGTCACCCTCCGTTGGCACTTGATATCCATTAATACTGTCTAGCAGCATAATCGAGGCTAGTTTCGTCTTACTTTGACTAATATTCAAGGTAATGGTCGCTTGACCCGAACCATCTTCTCGGATGGTCACTTCTTCGACAATCTCAAAACAACCCGCAAAAAGCAGCCCAGCAAAGAAGAGAATCAACATCAAAAAACGATTCATATTCATCATATTAGTCAAACAAAAATAATCATATCACTTCAAAACGCACACTAATTGACAAGTGTTGCTTTACCGTAGATATGTGTATGGACAAAAATAGCGGTATTTGAAGTAAGCTGCTCCTTTTATTTCCAAAAATAAACCTCAACAACCCATCGTCACCTGTACCTGGACTGGGCAGATTCAACTAACGGATGGATCAACCTAGCATCAAAAAAAGGTAACTTCTAAACAGAAGCTACCTCTTCACAAAACAAATTTTACTATTATCACTGTGCTTTCACAAAATGGATTAAGTCATTCACACCTTGCACTACAAAAGTATATCTTCCATTGGGCAACATCGAGGTGCCGACTTGAATGGTATTCACCCCTTTATCCAAATGAATCTTTCTCATTTGCGTAATTTTTCCCGAAAGGGTCACTATCCTCACCGTGGTATCAAAATCTTTTTCAGCGACTAACGATACATTCAATACGTCCATCGCAGGGTTTGGAAATACATTTGTAATTTTAGTATTACCAATTGAACGTTGTACAAAAACGATATCAGAATACTCAAACGAACCATCAAAGTCAACTATTTTTAATCGATAATACGTTTTAAGAGATGGGTTTTTGTCCGTAAAACTAAATGCCTCTTCCAGCTCACTATTGCCACCCGCAGGCACAAGCCCAATCGCAGCAAAATCACTAGTATTTGATTTTTCCACTTCAAAATGCATGGTATTCGTCATGCTTGCCGTTAACCATTCAAGTTTATTTACCTCTCCTTTTGGGTATGCGACAAACGAAGTCAATTCAACTGGCAAGGCACTACCGACTACTTTAATTGTATAATCTTCACCCTCTCCATAGACACCACTATAACATGGCTGGGGATCGGTATCATATAGTTCAATCACCCTCATCCGCACATACGTCAAGTCTGCGGTATCGGGTACAGAGATATAGCCATTTAGGACTTCAACTCCAGCCGTTCCAGAAGTTTGACCTAAGTCAAAGACTTCTCCTTCATCTTCAAAGAGACAATTCTTATTCCAATCCACCCAAACGATTGCATGTTGGACAGAACCCGTGGAAGTCACCGAGACCTCAATCAAATTACTTGTACCTCGCTCTAATTCGGTAACTAAATTCGTATAGTCCTCAAAAGGTTCGCTACCACTTGCATTATCAATAGAGCCAATCATCACGTTACTAATATGGTCGTCCATAGTGTTTCCAAATTCGATTTCACAATACTTGCAAACATGAATATAATCTTCTTTGAATTCATCATCCGAAAGGCCATCTTTTTCAACGGTCAGGTTTAAATCATAAACACCTTCCGTCAAATACACAACAGTACCAGGATTCATTTCTGTAGAGGCATTTGGGTCTCCTCCATTCAATGTCCAATTATAGCTGGTTGGATCCCCTTTCGATTTATTGGTTAATACTAAGCTGTCCCCTTCTGTCAGATTAGTAAAATTCGCTTCAAACTCCGCATAAATCGATTTGACCTCAATAAAATTTTCCTTTAATATCGTATCTTGGGAGTTGTCATTGGCGACAATCAATTGAATATTATAAGTTCCTAGGGCGGTGAATTGGATCTTTGGGTTTGGGTCTGTTTCATAAGTCCCCTCCACATAAGTGTACGTATCTGGTGTAATTTCCCAAGACCAAAGATTTGGAAGTCCTGTAGTCAGGTCGGAGAATTGCACCGTTTCATCAGGGGTCACTTCTCTCTTGTCTACCTTAAAATCAGCGACAACAATGGAAGGCGAAAGTTCCCAAGTAGCAATTTTAGATCCTCTTGCATTGTCACCCGTTGTATAAGCTGAAGTAAACCAAAAAGAATGATCATCATGAGGATCAACCGAAATATTAGCATAATCTCCCCACCGATTACTGAGCTTCATAGCACCCGTTCCATCTACAATGGTCGTCTCTGCGATATCCAATACACCATTGCCCAAGTTATACTCCTCGCTAGATTGCCCACAATATCTAATACCCGGTGAAGTTGATGTCCCTACGATATTATATCCAATACCAATTTCATGTGCTCCATTTTGAGCAATACTTGCCACCCATCTACTATCCGCATCTGGCGCATAAGTACTTGCTTGTCGAACTGACCAAGAACCACCATTGTCTCTTGTCAATTCATACCAACGAATGCCAGCATGATCCGATCCATCCACATCCACAGCATGACAGCACACTAAAGATTCGGTAGTACCGAAATTTCGGTGTTGTACCCGATTCATCAAGACGGTGGGAATGGCATCAAGTTTTTGAGTGGTGCCTGGCTGCGTTAAGTTATCCCAGGTCGTCCCAAAATCGGAGGAAAAAGCTGGCACGTCTATTTGCTGCGTACGTTGAAAAGTAGCCTCATCAGGTAGATTCCAATCAACGACTAAGTCATATACCCACAGCTCATCATAACCGCTATTCCAGGCATCATCATTAATCGTGATAAATTGTGCTGGACCACCAGGAGAAAAAGGCCCATCCGTATCTAAGGGCATCACCGTATGGAAAGATTGCTGAGGACGGTTGGTATTTTTCAACAGTACCATTTTGGGTGCAACCTCACCTGCAATCATTGCAAATCTATCAATAGCAAAAACATCTTCATCAGTACCATCTTGATTATTAATGGCCATTAAATAGCTGTACTTGGAAACGCCAAACTTGGCATAATCCGGAAAGATGTTTAATTGATATGACCACCGGTACCACTCTCCCGTAGGGTCATTTGTTTTAGATACTGCGATTAAAATCCTTTTAGCCAGTTTTGAGATTTCAGAAATAAACCATCTATCCGCTTGATCATCATACATGACAATCGGATCTCCATCATTAGTTTCTGCTCCAGGCAATCCCGTAAAAATAGTATTCAAAGGTGTCGATTCAACAATAGGCACACCCGCCTTTGAATAAATAGCATAACTATTATTGATGCATTGGATGTAATGATTGGGGCCTGCAGCTCCGGTTGCATCCCAAGGGCTGATCAATGGATTGGTTTGTCCATCAATTGTCAGATTTAAATCTCTAGCGGATTTTCCGACAGTACCCATCTTTCGTTGCAAAACGGGATCTACTCCTTTGGGCAAAGCCGATTCAGCATAAGGATAGCTTCTAATACGCAAGGCGCTATTCCTCTTTAAGGGAGATTCTACTTCTCCGTTTGGATCGTAGACTTGGATAAGTTTTTTTAGTACAGGCGACTCGTCAAAATATACCGGCGTCAGCACTTTAGCTTTCGGACTAGGCACTTGTGCAAAAATGCTTGTCGCCCAAAAAATACTTAATACTAAAGTAAATATTTGTCTCATGTGTTTTGTTTTAATTGTCATTATTATCCTATCCCAATTTCAAAGTCAACTAGGTAAGGTGGTGGTATTGCATGACAAAAGTACCCTTCACACAGAAGGTATTGCGCAATGATTGACAAATGACTTGTGCGGCTTTATATTCGCAATATTAAGTACCGGCATCTACTACGGGTAAGGCATTCTACGATATCCGTGGTTGTATTAAAAATAACAATAATACAAACAAAAAATAGAAATGTATAGGCAGCTCCTTACCCTTTAACTCTGAAACTTTTGGAAAGTGGTGGTCTTTTCTTGTGGCTTAATTGTTAAATTGGTCTTGTCGTTGGTGGATTTTTACCGTCGTCAGGCTTGTTCCTTTTCACTCCTTTCACCCTTTACTCGTCGAACTTTACAAAAGTCTGAAACTTTTGGAAAGTGGTGTCTTTTCTTGTGGCTTAGTTGTTAAATTGGTCTTGTCGTTGGTGGATTTTTTACCGTCGTCAGGCTTGTTCTTTTTCACCTCCTTTCACCCTTTACTCGTCGAACTTTACAAAAGTCTGAAACTTTTGGAAAGTGGTGTCTTTTCTTGTGGCTTAGTTAAAATATTTGACAGCCAGCGTCATACTTGGCTTACACCCATAACTCCACCCTTCATTCTAAACTGATGGTCAGAATCTTATCACCGACCTCGATCTTATGTACAACGTCCATCCCGTTAATTACTTTTCCAAAAATAGTGTACTTCCCATCTAAGTGGGGTGCGGCCGAATGAGTAATAAAAAACTGGACTCCTTCGGTGTTTTTGCCTGCAGACGCCATCCCTATATATCCAGCCTCGTCATAGTTGAACGGAAAAAATTCAGACCGAATTGTATAGTCTAACGAACCATAGCCATCTCCCCTTGGGCATCCACCTTGGATTACAAAATTCGGCACAACTCGATGAAATGTTTTATTATTATAATATTTACGCTTAGCTTCTTTTAAAAAATTAGAGACCGTGCCAGGCGCCTCCTCTGGGTACAAAACTAGATCTATATCTCCTTTACTCGTACTCATTTTCACCTTTACTTCTTGACCCAGTCCTTCGAGCTGAAACCAATCAATCGGATGGTTACCCACAGGCTTAGCAGGTAAATAGGTCGTTCCTTTCAATGCCGCTATGGTTTGTAAGATTTCATTATGAGATTCGATATCAATTGGTTTTTGGCTAACAGAAGATTCGAGGGCATGAAGAATATCCGTATCTAAAACTATCGAACGAAACTCGGGATCTTCATTCCGTAAAGCAATGGCCGCGGCTGCTCTTTTGCCTACATCTCCAGATTGAATGGCCTCTACAAAAAAAGTTGACAATTCTCTTTTCAACCCTTTCCTATATCCACCTATCGATTTTAAATAATTCTTTGACTGTAATAATTTATCTAATGCTTCCACTCCTGCTACTTGTACTACTTTGTACTCAGACTGTAGGCTCTCTCTTCGGATAAACCTAAAATTCCATGGAAATTCTGCCAAACCGTGTAGTATTTTTGCTTGTAGATACGGGTCATTTGTTTTGGCGAATAGCCCTCTCAGATTCCGATTAATTGAACGCATTTGTGTAGAGTCTAATCGAGAAATATTTTTTAAACCTGCTGTCAACAAGCCAACTTGAATCATCGGTGACTGAGTGGTTTTTGACATCAATGCGTAGTAGGAAGCATCTTCTCTGGTTCCGTTAGTCAAAAACCAATCGATTGCAACTGAAGAAACTTCTGGGGATTTACTTTCCAAAGCACTAAAATACAGCTCTCTTATTTGAAGGTAGGGCAAATCACTTAATACCCTTAGAATCGTTGCCTTTACGCCAGGATGTTGAACCGCTTCATACTTATTTTTGAGTAATACAAAGATTGTGGAATCAGTCGTCTTTTTTAAGGCTTGCGCAAAAAGCATCTTTTCTTGATCGCTACCTTGCGTAAATGCTTTTAATAACTTGTGAGATTGGTCACCATTAAACTTGAGCGCTTTTGTTCTCGCTAGATAAGCGGCTGCATATAGCCTTGCAATCCTAGGATAGTTTTTATCAATAGAGACTTCAAGCATTCTTTGGGTGCCAATAGGAGCCACCATTTTCCGTAAGGCAAATCTATATATGGCTTTACTCCGTCCATTGACTAATGCTGTGTCAGTTGGTAAAAAGGTGGTTACAGATGCGATATTCTTTAGGACATCAGTTGATCCACAACGACCTAAAGCTTCCAAAATATACTCGTTGGAAGGGCTTCGAGCGCTGAGGGTATCAGAACTGGAAAATGCTTGAGTTAAGTATTTGATTCCAGCACTCGACCCCGTCAAACCAATCACATAAGCCGCCAAAGATTTATTGCGATCGATGGGATCTTCAAGTAGTACGGCAATTTGGTCGATTACAGTGCTATCTTGTAGATTGGCTAAACCCTTCAAAGCGTAATACCTTAGGGTCGGGGATTCATCTTTTAAATAAACGAGCAAGCTATCTTTTTCTTGCTGGTCGCCCAAAGAGATCACATGCTGAATAGACTGCTCCTTAAAATCAACATTGATTTTACCAGGATCTTTTTCTTGCGGAGGGATACACTGCACAACCAGAAAAGCAATGGCAACAAAAAGGAAAAAAGGATACTTCTTCATTTTAAAAAATAAATTCTGTCAATTAAATAGCATCTTCATCCCCAAAAGGATCGTCATCTTCAAATCCATTTGTTTGGGTAGAGTCACTTTTCACCTCTTCGTCGTCGAAGGGGTTGCCACCACTTACATCTTGATACCTACTGCAATCTAGCTCGATGCCTATGCGTCCCGAAGGTCGTTTGAATCTTGCTTTCACATCATAGACGTCCGGATTTTTTTCTAATTTTTTCAAAAGCTCGACAAAAATAGGACGAGCCATCTTTGAACCTGCTCCATTTGAAATCGTCTTAAAGTGAATCCATTGATCTTCACCTCCGACCCAAGTACCCACGACTAGATTAGGAGTAACACCCATAAACCAGCCATCTACATAGCTATTGGTGGTTCCCGTTTTGCCGCCAACTTGGCTCTTGATATCACCAAATCCTCTCGCTCCTATTAAATTATAACGCAACATTTCCAGCATGACGTGGTTGACATTTTCTGGAAGGGCCGACCGTTCTTCTGGCATATATTGATACAATAATTTGCCGTCTTTATCTTCAATTTTGGTTATTGTCACCGGCTTAGAATACACGCCATTATTGGCAAAAGTCGTGTAAGCTCCCGCCATTTCCCACACCTGCAAGTCCACTGCTCCCAGGCATATCGCTGGTGATCGAGGCACTCGATATCGCCCATTAGAACGCTTGGCTTTCTTCTTGATGCCCATGTTATTCACTAAATTAACAACGGGCATTGCGCTGCCTAATTGCTTCATCAGAAATACAGAAACCGTATTTTTAGATTTACGCAAACCATCTTTTAGCGTAAGCGACTCCCCCGTATATTTATTATTGGCATTTCGGGGTGTCCAATCTTTATCCAAGTGAAAACTACCTTCGCCTGGACTTATCGTCTGAGGCACATCATTCACTCTAAAGCAAGGGGAAACTCCTTGTAACAAAATGGCGGTTGAATAAATAAAGGGTTTGAAAGTAGAACCCACTTGGCGATCGATGCGCACATGGTCGTATTTAAAATACTTATGATTGACCCCACCGACCCAAGCTTTTACAAATCCCGTAGCAGGTTCGATTGCCATCAAGCCCGTCTGAAGAATCATGCGGTGATAACGTATTGAATCCATCGGAGTCAATACCGTGTCCATTTCCATTTGCTTATTGTACGCAAATACCTTCATCTTCACTTTCGTATCAAAAGCAACTTTAGCATCAGCTTCTAGTTTTCTTGCTTTTGCTAAAAGAGAAATCCAACTATCCGACTTCATTATTTTTTTATAAAGGGTTACCTTCTTAGCGGATACTAGCTTCGCCTTTAATAATTTTCCAAGGTAATCGGGTTCTTTGGCGGCACGAACCATTCGATCAATATCATAGTCCTTGAGCAATAATTTGTCATGTTGTCTTTCAATTTTGGCTACGATTTTGGTCAAGTACTTTCCTTTCAGTTTCATATACCGATCACTTTGGGTGACCAATCGACGCAACGCTTTTTTTCGAATATTCAAAAGCATTTCCTTGTCTAATTCTTGTTCTGTTTCTCCATTTGCGAAAGCCTCATTAGCGTCGGCAATTTTTTGTGGATCAATGTAGGTCCAAGGGTCATCTTTTTTCCAAACCTTCCAAAATTTCTTTTGAAGTGCGGCCATTTTTTTGGTCACCGCCTCTTCTGCATATCGCTGTATAGTTGGATCTATAGTGGTATAGATACGCAACCCATCTTTATAAATATTATAACTAGAGCCATCGGCTTTTTTGGCAACTTTATTTTTTAGTATTTTTTTGATGTCTTTACGCATCTCCATACGAAAATAAGGAGCAGGACCTTTGGTATGATTAGAACGATTAAACTTCGCCATATTTAGCGGAAGCTCCTTCAATTTATCATAAGTAGCTTCGTCTATTTTTCCATATTTGAGCATCTGATGCATGACTACATTGCGGCGATTTTGTACTCGTTCGGGGCGTTTTACTGGATTAAAAAGGGATGGATTTTTTAACATCCCAACCAAAACAGCCGCTTCATGAATAGCTAATGTATCTTGCCCTTTTCCAAAATAGGTCTCTGCTGCAGCTTTGATTCCATAAGCATCATTGACAAAATCAACCTTGTTTAAATACATCGCCATGATCTCTTCCTTGGTATAACTCCGTTCTAGCTTTACGGAAGTAATCCACTCCTTAAACTTCTGAAAAAGCCTGTCCATAATATTTCTAGCTCTTCGATCAGTGTATAACTGCTTCGATAGTTGCTGCGTCAAGGTACTCGCCCCGCCTTTACTCCCTAAAAAAAAGATGGCTCTTGCTAGCCCCCGTGCATCAATTCCCGAATGCTTATAAAATCTTAAATCTTCCGTCGCAACTAGTGCATTGACGATATTTGGCGAAAGCTCATCAAAAGTAATCGGAATACGATTCTCTATAAAATACCGACCCAACACATCGCCATTATTGGCATAAATATTTGTCGCAAGCTTCGATTTTGGATTTTCTAATTCCTCAAAACTCGGTAATTTGCTATAACTCAACACAACAAACAATGCAAATATCGATAACACACCCCCAATCGCAATGCGCCACATCCATTTGACCACTTTTCTATAATGCGGCATTCTGTCCGTTTGAAGCTCCTTGGGAGATTGGATTGAATTTTCAGGAGGAGTTGGCTTATTTTCTTGATGTTCTTCCATAAAGGGATAATTTTACTTTGCACTTTATAACGAAAGGCGAATATACAATGTTTTAGGGAGTCTCTCGTGTAATATTAGAAAAAAAGCATATGTAAAGAAAAACATTGGGTGCATTTTAATTCTCGATGTATAAAATAAAACTTGCCTTCTTTTTGTACGGTACCGACTAACTCTAATAATTGTGAACGCCGAAGCCACTTAATCAGTCTTTTTTGCTTCTTATTAAAACGACCATCACTCAACCGTTCTCGGGTGATCTGATCGTTTTTGACTATCGCTACTTTCAACTCCAATAAATCGACCTCTTCCCCTTGTTCATTAAATGCTTTTAAGGGTTCTTCCATGAGTTTTATCAGTTTCTTTTTGGTCACCAAATCCGAATCCAAATCACCCCACACCAGTGTGTATCCTGCCAAAACCTGATCATCTACGAGCTCAAATTTAACGGGCAAATCCAAATCCACTGGGACGGGCTGCCCATTTAAGAGGGCTGGTTCCCAATCAGGCATTTCGTTGACAATACGAAGCGCTTCTTCTCCACAGCCAAAACCAATATCATATAGCAATCTAGGATTGACCAGCTTCCCCGCTTTATTGATGGTAAATCTCAAAAACACCGTCCCTTCGATTGCATTCACTTTGGCAGAATCAGGATACACTAAACTCGCTCCCACAAACTCTATAATCCTTCGATTGGACTCATTTCGCTTCTCAACAGATCCCGCTTTCAATTGATTGACGCCATTGAAATAGGGCATTTGATCCACTTGAGTGGCTGCTGGATCTTGGGCTTGCGCCAAAACACTAGAAATCAATATTAGGAGTAGAATAGAAAAGTGCTTCATGCTTCGTTCAGTTGTTTTTCAACACTTATAACGTATCCTGCCCAAATTAGTTAATTATTTTAGCATTCAATTTATAGCACCCAAATCTTTTGAAGTGTATAAGTTTGTTCTGTCCTTATCAGTACAAAACAAACCCCTGAATTCCAATTTTCTACGGTTTCAAAATCACTTTTCCTTTCTCATTGCACTTACTTCTAGTCTTCTCCGCCACTCTAAGTAACCAACAATAGCTAACACTAAAAACACAATATACTGCACACCTGTAAAACATAGGTTTTTATAAAAATAGAGGGGAATCGAAATCACATTGCCCACAATCCAGAAGATCCAATTTTCAATCTTCTTACGCGCCATTAACCACATCGCTATAAAGAAAATAGCTGTCGTAAAGGCATCCGCATAAGCGACTTTCGTCAAAGGAGTCTCAAAATATCGGTACACCCCAAAAACAAAAGCGATTGCGGCAAAAAAGGAAATAACTACCCAAATTTTTTCTTTGGTATGGGTTCGGGAGATTTTAATTTGCGAAGCGGCATTTTCTGTAGGACGCAACCAATAATACCACCCATAAATACTCATTAAAAAGTAATACCCATTGATAACCATATCTCCCCTCAATTCATAAATATGACAGATATAGGTATAAATACCTGTGCTGATTAGACCAGTCGGAAAGACTCCTATGTGTTCTTTTTTGGAGAACCACACACTCAGCACACCCATCAAGGCCGCAAAAAGCTCCAAATAAAGGTGGTCGCTAGAAAAACAGTCAGCTTCAAACACAGTTTTTTTCTGCAAGGATACGAAAATACTAGGTATCGATCACTCAGAAACTAAATAATTGCAACCATGTGTTAAAATAGCTTGTATTACAATTCTTCCTGAATAGCAATAGTCTTAAAAAGGCATGTCACCTATTTCATCATCGTTCATTTTAGAAGGTCTAGTGATGGCATTTGGAGCATTAGTTAACCCAGCCGGCATATTTTCAAAATTGACTTCTTCGTATTCAGCGAATTTTGCATAATCTGCAATCCATCGAAGCTTAACGGTATCTGTTGGACCATTTCTATGCTTGGCGATGATAAATTCTGCCATACCCACGACTGAGTTTCCATCTTCGTCTTCTTCTAGTCCATAATATTCTGGGCGGTATATAAAGGTTACAATATCCGCATCCTGCTCAATCGCTCCTGATTCCCGTAGATCGGATAATTGAGGTCGTTTTATTCCTCCACGTGATTCCACTTGACGACTAAGCTGAGACAGTGCCAAGATGGGAACAGAAAGCTCCTTAGCCAAAGCTTTCAAAGAACGCGAGATCATAGAAATCTCTTGCTCACGATTTTTGTTTTTGCTATCCCCCCCAGCAGTCATTAATTGGAGGTAATCGATAATGATCATGTCCAAACCTTTTTGCGATTTTAATCGACGACACTTGGCTCTCAATTCAAAAATATTGATAGCTGGGGTATCATCAATATAAATAGATACTCCAGACATTCTTTCGATTGTTTTTTGAAACTGCACCCATTCATGATCTTCCATTTGTCCAGTCCGAATGCTTTTCATGTTGATTTCAGATTCAGCAGCTAATATTCTTTGCGCAAGCTGAACCGATCCCATTTCTAGGGAAAAAATGGCAACACCTTTATTATAGTCCAATGCAGCATTTCGCGCAAGCGCCAAGGTCAAGGCCGTTTTACCCATACCTGGACGAGCTGCGACAATAACAAGATCTGAGGGTTGCCACCCGGAGGTGAGTTTGTCTAAAGCTGTAAAACCAGAAGGTACTCCAGTCAGTCCATCCCCTTTTTCTTTTAGTTCTTCTGCTTTTTTGACGACCAAAGCAGATAAACCGCTCATCTCTTCAAAATTTTTGGACAGATTATTTTGGGTGATGGCAAAGAGTCCTTGCTCCGCTAGTTCGAGTAGGTCGAATACATCACCTGTATCTTCGTATGCTTCGTGCATGACTTTGGTCGAAAGCGTAATCAATTCTCTTTTGATGTGCATTTCGGAGATAATCCTGGCGTGATACTCTATGTTGGCTGCCGAACTAACCTTATTGGTGAGTTCTACTATATAGTGTGGACCCCCGACTTTGGTCAGATTACCTTCTTTCTTCAGTTGTTCGGTGACGGTGATTAAGTCCACAGGTTGTGACTTTTCGAACAGATGAAGGATTGCTGTGTAGATGTCTTTGTGCCTGTCGACATAAAAGGCTTCAGCAACCAAAATATCAATTACATTGATTAATCCTTCCTTGTCTCTCATTAAGGCTCCGAGTACAGACTCTTCTAATTGTCTAGCTTGGGGCTGAAGTTTCCCAAACATATTGTTTTGACTGTCCGCCATTTTGTTTTTTCTGGCCGCTCTTTTGGTTGTAACTCCGTTTTTTTCGTTAGATTTCACTATTATGTAGTTGTTTGTATTTGAAACCCTTTTTGGGGACTTCCGTACAAGGTTTCAATTTTATATTTAGGTATCCAAAAAGAACATTTTCAAATTATTTGAAGCCGTAATCTTGGAAAAAAGAACATTTTCGATGTAAAAAGAAATGATTTTAGGGATGTTTGCCCCCTTATCTAGTCCTTTCCGTCAAAGCTAAGTAAAAATATTGACATAAAAACGAAAACAAATACGATTGCTTCTCCACATTTGTGGATAATGACTAGCTGTATTGTGGAAAAGGTTGAAGTCCAACGCAGTTCTCCACATATTTACCCACTTCTCCACATTCTTGGTACTCTTTAGTTAAATATTCTGTTTTTTTATATGTATTAATGACTATGTAAATACGATTTAAGAAAATAGCTATTTCATATTCAAGAAACTTAGGATTTATGTCAAAGGAAATTCAAAAGCTTCAATGTTGAAAAAAAAACCAATTTTTTTTCAGGCAAGCCGTCCTGTTTCTACATTGAAATATTTTGTTTGAAGATCCTTAAAAATGAGAAGTTACAGGGATAGTTCGTAGCCTTTGGAGGCTCGGATAACTGAGTTAGTTGTAAGCAGTCCTTATAATGTAAGCCAACAGGGTATGTATATAAAAAAAAGGACTGCCTTTAGACAATCCTTTTCCAATCCTTTTCTCCTAAAAAAAGAAAACTATATTTTTATTTTATGGTAATGGCAGAACTAAAGTCCCCAACACCGTCTTTACCAACCTTAAGAATCCGGTAAAAACAAGTCTTTCCCATTTTTTTATCAAGAAAACTATATTCTGTATTTTTTGAAATTTGCTTCGTTGCGATAGGCATAAAATTCACACCATCAAAAGAACGCTGTACGATAAAGAATTGAACATCTACCGTATTATCAACAGTCCATTCAATTTGATTACCTGCTTCAGTAGTTGTACCTGCTAAAGGTTGAATAACCGTTGCGAAAGAAAAAGTTGTTACAAAGAGAAAAGCAACAAATAAGATTGAGTTTATACCATTAAATTTCATAATCACAGTTTTTTTAAGATTCCAAGTAAAAT
>CAYRVZ010000011.1:0-10965 GCA_964427815.1 uncultured Saprospiraceae bacterium
TACTAATCCACGTAAGTAATTGGGCGTCAGCATGATGTGCTACCTTACCCAGACTGTGCATCCTGTAAACTTGTCGGAATTTGAGGATTTTCTGGAGGGATGGCACGCGGATTTTACGGATTTTCGCGCTTTATCTTTTATTTAACTACAAGCTTACCGTTCATAACGCGATGCCGCTCTTTGATTTTAACGACATAAACACCTGTTGACCAAGTACTTACGTCAATATTTGTGGTATTAGAAGACATTGTTTTTTGGAGTACTATTTTTCCCGAAAGGTCCAAAATTACAAGTGTTGCTGTCTTATTGGGTTCTATTTTCCGAAAGGAAACCGTAACGATGTCAGCGGCTGGATTTGGCGTAAGCTTTACTTGAGTACTAAATTTCCGAGTTGATACTTCTTCATTAGCTAAGGTAATATTTCCCAGGTCATAGGTCTGAAGAGACTTTCCGTATGTAGCAGCGACTAGTTGATTATTGGCGACATTGTAGGCCAAATCAAAGACTGGAATCATCGGCATATTAGTACCCACTCGCTCCCAGTGTACACCACCATTGAGCGTAACATAGACACCTGCATCATTCGCAATAAAAATATATTGATCGTCTGAATCTGGCATAATCAATATTTCACGGACATTGACTGGCGGTAAATCACCCGCAATGCTCGTCCAAGTATCACCCAAATCTGAAGTCATATAAACTCTAGCCTCAAAATCATCCTTCAAGTAAGAGGATTGACAAAGAAAGATGGTATTTTCATCTGTTGGAGAACCCTCAATATCTGACACATAATAGTCGTTATCAAACTTATCAATTCGCTTCCATACTTCTTGATTAAAAACACTGTAATTTGTGTACCAAACATTTCCATCAGAGGTACCCGCATAAAGTAGTCCTTTTTTAATAGGAGATTCCGCTATATTAGAAATGATATGATACCGTTCTGGGGGTATCGGGCCATCTGTCAAGTCTTCGCTTATTTCACTCATGATGAAATTAAACTCACCTTTGTCCTTTCCTGAATATACCTTATAAGTTCCATAGTAAGAATTAACAGTGTCGTGTACGGAAAGAAAATAAGGCGTTTCCCACCCTGTACGATCATCCGGAAAATACTCCCTCATAAAAACATATTCTGCGGGGCTAACTTTAACAATATTACCTCGTTGGGAAGAGAAGTAACCGACATTTTCATTATCAGGATTTAGTTGCATTCTAAATCCATCACCACCCCATACACGGTCCCAATTATTAATATTACTTTTATTACCGACCGTCGTCCCATTATCTTGGAGCCCACCCCAATAGTCATTTGGGTTACTTGAATCATAAAATGTTCTATAGAAGAGATTGGTGGGGATGTTTTCAATATCCTCCCAAGATACACCATCATCCTCTGAACGATAGGCACCTCCGTCAGTACCTATTATTATTTTTCCGGAAGGTGTAAAGGCTAAAGCATGCATGTCCGCATGGACAATGTATTTAAACCAGTCTGGAGTCGTTTTCGTCCACAGATCTCCATTGTCTTTGGTTCTCCATAGTTCCACTCCTCCAATAAAGATGTCATCTGGATCTGTCGGATTGACCCATATTTCTCCAAAGTACCATCCAAAGCCAGCGGTTGCGTCTTCTAACCCTTCTGTGCTCAACGAATCCCAATGAATACCGGCATCATCCGACCGATAAATACTATGCACTTGATAATCCAATCCCGTATAAACCGCATAAACTTTTGCTGGGTTCGATGGATAAATCGCCAAGCCAATTCTACTTAATTCATACTGTGGTAACTTATCTTCAATGATTGTCCAGTTACTCCCGCCATCGGAAGTTCTATAAATTTTTGAGTTTAGTCCACTAAGTCTTGCTTTGTAGCTGGTATAATATCTATTGTAACCAGCAGCAAAAACAACATCTGGGTCATTCGGATCCATCACCATATCGACTACGCCAGCAGTATCACTAACAAAAAGGGATTGAGTCCAAGTCGTTCCTCCATCAGTGGTTTTGTAAACTCCCTGATTTAAATTTTTTCGTCTAACGTACCCCAATGTACTTGCGTATATAGTATTGGGATCGGTAGGAGACACTAATATTTTAGTAACGGTACCATTCTTTTCCAACCCAATATGCGCCCAAGAGTTTCCTCCATCTGTACTTTTAAACAAGCCATTTCCAACAAAAAAAGCACCACTTTCTGAAATATCGCCAGTTCCGATATAAATTACGTTGTGATCTACAGGATCTATTGTGATGGTGAAAACAGCAGTAAAAATATTATCGTCAAACAGGGAATTCCAAGTAGTACCCCCATCTGTCGTTTTAAACAAACCACCCACACCAAAACCTATGTAAATAATATTTTCATCGGTGGGATCTACTGCGATTGCATCCACTTTGCCCCCTAGATTTCCAGGGCCTTGTACTGTCCACTCTCCATCCGTATCTCGATATACCTTGTTTGCTTTTGCTTGTTGTTTTGCAATCATGAGTCCCTTACGGAAAACATCTACATCCATGCCATCTGGCCCTATTAATTGGTCAAAGTAACCAGAATTAGGCACATTCTTGATGGGTTCTTCTTGTTTGTTGTCACTTGAAGTACAGGAGATTCCAAGGATGAAAAATAATAAAAAGATTAAATATTTCATTTGATTAATTTTGAAAGGATGAGTGCACAATCACAAAACGTTTAACTCGTCTAAACGCTGCTTCACAAATGTACTAAAAAACACCCGAACAATCACACTAATTCGGAGAAAATGCAAGAATGTTTACATAAATCAAAACAAATCCCACCAAACCCTAATCAAAACAATCTCCAAATCTGAGCCACCAAAAAAGTCAACACAAAACCCATCACAACAGGTGCCACAGAAGCCAATGTCGTCCATTTCCAGCTCTTAGTCTCTTTATAAATCGTATAAATGGTCGTGCTACAAGGGTTGTGTAGCAGACTAAACAGCATCAAGTTAATGGCTGTCAACAAAGTCCATCCACCTGCTTTTAAAATAGCTGCTGTGTCAGATACAGAATCTAATTCAAACATGACTCCTGTACCCGCTCCGCCACCAATTCCAACATACATTACGGTCAACATCAAAATGGTTGGGATGACTATTTCATTGGCAGGAATCGCGACGATATACGCCAGTAGAATCACTCCGTTCAATCCCAATAAATACCCAAAACCATCCATGTAGGAAATCATCCAATACGCAATACTATAATCCCCAATATTAATATTAGAAATCAACCAAATGACTGCCCCCGCTGGTGCCGCAAATACAATCGCACGCCATAAAACAATTAATGTTCTATCTATTAAAGAAGTATAAACGGTACGCCAAAATTGAGGCGGACGATAAGGAGGCAGCTCCAAATTAAAAGTAGAGACCTCTCCCCGTAATAAAGTCTTAGACAACAACCAAGAAGAGAAAAAAGTAAAAAATATACCCAAAATCGCTATCCCCATAACCGCCCCAATGGAGGCTAGTCCAGACAAATAACTCGGCACCACCGCTCCAATAAAAATAGTTGCAATCAGAATCTGCGTGGGCCACCGTCCATTACACAATGAAAAATTATTGGTCATAATGGCAATTAAACGCTCTCGTGGACTATCTATAATGCGTGTTGCAATCACTCCTGCGGCATTACACCCAAAACCCATGCTCATCGTCAAGGCTTGCTTGCCATGTGCACCCGATTTCTTAAATAGTTTATCCAAATTAAATGCCACCCGTGGCAAATATCCAAAGTCCTCCAATAAGGTAAACAACGGGAAAAAAATAGCCATTGGTGGAAGCATCACCGCAATCACCCATGCTGTTGCCAAATAAACACCGTCAATCAGAAAACCATCCAACCACCAGGGCATCCCAATAGCGGCGGCACCACTTTTCAACAATGGGTATATGGTCTCTAAAAATAAATTACCCAACATCGCAGAAGGGTAATTTGCGCCTATAATCGTCAACCACAAAACACCGCCTAACAGTAAAAACATAATGGGAAAACCCCAAATTTTACTGGTCACAATCCTATCCACTTTTGTATCAAAGGGGGTGTGCGCTCGATTACCTTCTTTGGTCACCACATCCGTAGAGATAGCAGAGGCATCTGCATAGATTCCTTCTATCAATTTATCATGAAAATCCTCTCCTAATGACCAACGTAATTCATTCGTCAATGCGAAAATTTCTTTTACTTTATTATCTTGTTCAATCATACTAAAGACCCATTTTGCAACGCTTGAATAATAGTTTCATCTCCTTCTAACAGTCTAAAAGCTATCCATCGGCTATTGGGAATAGCTGGATATTCAGCTTTAATCTTGTCCGCTAGGCGTTTTACAGATTTTTCGATTTTCGGGGAAATATTTTTAATTCTATGGGGTTTGCAAATTATTTTACCCGTAGCCACGTCATGCACCGCCTGCAATAATTCGGGAATGCCTTCTTTAGACCTTGCAATGGTTGGTACAACTGGAATACCTAGTCTTTTGGATAATCCCCGTTCATCTACTTCTACTCCATTTCGCTCCGCTTCATCCATTAAATTCAAACACAAAACAGCTCTTTCTGTGATTTCTAAAATTTGTAATACTAAATTTAAATTCCGCTCTAACCGACTACCATCCACTACTATAATCGTCACATCTGGGCGACCAAAAAGAATAAAATCTCTCGCCACTTCCTCATCTTGCGAAGTAGAAAGCAAAGAGTACGTCCCAGGCAAGTCCACAATTTTATATTTCTTTTCCCTAAAAGAATAAGCTCCTTCTGCCCGTGCAACGGTTTTTCCTGGCCAATTTCCAGTATGCTGTTTTAAACCTGTCAACGCATTAAAAACGGTACTTTTTCCGGTATTAGGATTGCCTGCTAGCGCCACTACAAAATCAATATTATCGGTTTTCACTCCTAGTTTTTCCAATCCTTCCGTGCTATATTGTGGACAGGATTCACAATCACTTTTTACTAGTTTTTTATTTTTAGTCATAACTTTTTTATTAAAATTTTATCTGACAACTGCTTACGCAAAGCGATGACAGCCCCTTTCACCAAGTAGGCGGTTGGGTCTGACAGTGGGCTCAATAAATCCACTTCGATATCACTTCCCATCACAAACCCTAAATCCAATAACCGCCTTCTTGCCTCTCCTCTACATTCCCTAGAAATCGACATCACTTTGGCTTTTTCTCCGATTTTTAACGTCGAGAGCCTAACGACATTTTTTTCTATTTCCTCCTCCTTTTCAAAAACCTGAATGATAATACTAGCGGCAACAATAGGTGCCAATACATAGTCTTCTCCTTCCGCATAAAATCGCAACCGCAAGCTATTGGATTCAATGACTCGAACTTGCGATCCAATGTGTATGTTTTCTGCCAAAATCTGACGATAAATAATATCTGGCTTGTCTTGAATTTGGACGATTCTTCCGATGGTATTAATCGGTAGTGTTGATAATTTTACGCCCTGCACCGTTGTAATATCCCCTTCCATTGTTGGAATTGGATCACCATGTGGATCAAATCTTGGGTGACCCAATTTGGCAGAAAGGGCTTCGATCTGCTGCTCATCAAAGTGATGCTCCATTTCCTCCGCCTTATCATGCCAGTCTTTCTTGTCAAATCCAGTGTTTTCCGAAAGGTATTTTTCATACAATCGATGAATCCTAATGATTCTCAAGGCATAATCCCTACCTTGCGGTAAAAGCAAAACAACCTCTCCTGCCCGTTTTATTAAACTATTCGATTCCATATCCATCAACACTTCTTCTAAACTATCATCGCTAATATTCAAAAATGACTCTAAAGTATTTTGGCTGATTAAATTTTGATCCTCTTCCTCGTGAAATAAAAATTTCAATATATCTTCGATGATGATCTTTCTGTTAGCGGTCTTTCCTTTTCTGTATATCCAATAGTATCCCTTATTGGGTCTAAACAATAAAAATAGAATAATCAATAAAACGAAGAAAACGACTAACGCATAAATGGGATGGATACTTCGCATTATTATATCTTTTTTACTAATAAATTATTTGCTGCCGTCGCTGAAATGGAAAAACTTACAGATTTCTTTTGCAATTGGATAGATTGATCATAATCTTCAATTTGCTCGATCAGGACGACATCTCCCAATTCAAAATACCGATTGTCCAAATACCTTAAAACCTCATCTGAAGAGTCAATCAAACCCACTAACTCAACCTTATCGCCAACTGTAAAAGAAGATAACGGTAATCGTTTAATGACTGGAAAATGACCCTGCTTATCGGGAATGGGGTCTCCATGTGGATCTTGTGTGGGGTGCCCCAAAAAAGCATCTAATCGATCCACCAATTGCGGGGATTGAATATGCTCTAGCTGTTCGGCAATCTCATGCACCTCATCCCAAGAAAAATTTAACTTCCGAACGAGAAAAGTTTCCCAAAGTCGATGTTTACGAACAACTGAAAGTGCAATTTTTTGCCCGTCAATCGTTAAACTGGCTCCTTTATAACGCTGATAGTCCACCAAAGCCTTCTCTTTCAACTTCTTGACCATATCGGTCACAGAAGAGGCTCTAGTCTTTAACCTGCTAGCTAACAGATTGGTATTCACTAGTTTATCAGATTTTCGACCCAATAAATAGATGGCTTTTAAATAATTTTCTTCGGATTGAGAATACATAATCAAATAATTTTAGTTATCCAAAATATAAATTTTAGGCTTATCTAAAAATAAAAACGCTTATGAATTAAAATAGTTCAATCCTCCAACTCTAATTTTTTTAGTAGATTTGTCGTTGTAAGTTTCTAAAAAGAAAGCCATGAGATTCATTATAGTCCTATTCCTAGTTTTTAGCTCCATTGCGGCTCAAGCCCAAGTCAAAATAACCAACGAAGACATCTGGTATAGCCCTGATTTATATGCGGCACGTGTCGAAGGTTTTCGTTTTATGAAAGATGGCCGCCACTACTCCAAGCAAGAAGGCTCCTATATCATGAAATATGACATTAAAACCGGTCGTCCTGCGGGCGCCGTTTTTAATGGGCAAGAGGCTGGGTTAACGAAGTTTGATAGTTATCGTTTTTCGGATGATGAAACCAAAATTGTTTTTGCGACAGAGACCGAACAAATCTATCGACATTCATCCGCTGCTAATTATTTAGTTTATGATATTAAAAATAAAACTTTGGATGCTGTTTTTCCGGAAGGGAAACAAATGTATGCTTTATTAAGTCCTGACGCCACCCAAATAGCATTCGTGGTAGAGAACACACTTTACTGCAAGAATTTACAAAGCAATAAAGTTATTCAAGTTTCCAAAAAAGGAAAAATAAATGAGATCATTTATGGGGCTTCCGACTGGGTCTATGAGGAGGAACTAGGGGTTGTTCGAGGATACGAATGGGCACCGGATAGCAAGAAGATTGCGTACTACCGATTTGATGAAACTGCTGTCAAAGAATTCACCTTAAATTATTACACAGACAATATCTATCCTACGCCCTATACTTTTAAATATCCGAAAGTAGGAGAAAAAAATTCCATCGTGGATGTTTTTATTTATAACTTAACTACCACCAAAACTTTACAATGTGACACGGGTGAGGACAAAGATACCTATCTAGCCAAAATCCAATGGACAAAAGACCCTAACTTGCTGACAATCATACACTTAAATCGTCATCAAAACCACTTAAAATTACTAAAAGTAGATATCCTTTCGGGAAAAACATCCACGCTATTGGAGGAAAAAGATAAGTATTACGTAGATGGGTATAATAATTTGACCTTCCTTCCTGACGGGAAACAATTTCTATGGACGAGTGATCGTAGTGGATTTACGCACCTTTATTTATATGACATGAATGGACGTTTGCGCAAGCAAATAACAAAAGGAAAATGGGAAGTAACTTCCTTTAAAGGATATAATTCAAAACGTAATTTAATTTACTTTCAATCGAATGAAAGAGGTCCATTAGTCAGAGATGTTTACGCTGTGAATATAAAAGGTAAAAAGAAAAATAGAATTACAAATAAAAAAGGTTGGAATGATGTTAGTTTTAGCCCTACATTTGACTACTATACTTTAACACATTCTACGATTAACACCCCTCCGACCTATACTATTTTCACGGGTGAACATAAGAAATTAAGAGTCATAGAAAACAACCGAACCTTGCGGGAAAAATTTAAAACCTATGGCGTTACGACAGTAGAAATGTTTGATTTTAAGACTACAGAAGGGGTAAAATTAAATGGCTGGATGATAAAGCCCCCACTCTATAATCCTAATAAAAAATATCCGTTGTTTATGTACCTCTATGGAGGCCCTGGCAATCAGCAAGTAACAGACCAATGGAAAGGCCCCTATTTTTGGTGGTTTCAGATGCTTGCGCAAAAAGGTTATGTCGTGGCTTGTGTCGATAATCGGGGCACGGGTGGGCGAGGTTCAGAATTTAAGAAGATGACCTATATGCAATTGGGGCATTACGAAACCATCGACCAAATAGAAGCGGCCAAATACCTGAGTGCAAAGCCCTTTATTGATAAAAAAAGAACAGGTATATTTGGCTGGAGCTATGGGGGTTATATGTCTTCACTTTGCTTACTGAAAGGCAATGATGTTTTTGAAATGGGCATAGCTGTCGCTCCAGTGACCAATTGGAAATGGTACGACTCCATCTATACCGAACGCTTTATGCGGACTGAAAAAGAAAACCCAAAAGGCTTTCATGATAATTCTCCAATTTATTTTGCAGACAGATTAAAAGGAAAATACCTCCTAGTCCATGGTCTGGCAGATGACAATGTACATTTTCAAAATTCAGCAGAAATGGCACGTGCCTTAGTCGATGCGAATAAGCAATTTGACACTTATATTTATACCAATAAAAACCATGGCATTTATGGTGGACCTACTCGGTTGCACCTCTTTACAAAGCTGACTGATTTTATTCTTTCTGAATTATAAGCCCTTACTTCAAAGGGTACAGATATAAAACCATCCACAACACTAGTAAAATTAAATTGGGCTTTGCCCTAAATTCAGGGGATTTTAGGAGTTATCCTCCACTTTAACTACTTCCTAGTAAAAAGCATTCAGAAATAGCATGCTTTTTGCACTATTGACGCATATCTAGGCCTTAGCTGACGATTATCAAAACCCCGTATCGGTATGAGACTTTATTTATTACTTGTATTATTCCCTTTTGCATTTACCATAAATGCTGAATACACCCGTATTCCGGACGCCAATTTTAAGCAAACATTAATTGAACTGGGGGTAGAAGGACAACCCAGTATTAGTGGTCAGTTATTAACCACCGCTAAATCTCCTAACGCTTGTACAATTGCACAACCTGAACTAGACGCGCTTCTAGACTTATACAATAGCACGGATGGTCCTAATTGGACTTCCGAAAATGACGGTGACACATCTAATGACTGGGACATCAATAATCCAATTGAAAACTGGTATGGATTGACGATTGATTGTGATAACGAAACGGTTACTGTAATGAATCTTAAAAATAATAATTTATCAGGAAACATTCCGACTAGCATTGGAAATTTTCCAAATTTGAAATTTTTTTTTTTTGTAAACAACAATCTTCTAGGAGCTGTGCCTAGCTCGATGGGGAATCTATTGAAAGTACAATCTATTAGTCTGAACAAGAACAATTTGTCAGGTCAGCTACCAAACTCCTTTTCGCAACTTGCAGAATTGGTTGAGCTTTATATTGATAATAATAATTTTTCTGGGCCATTTCCAGATTTATCTAATAATAACTTTAGTTGGCTCACACTTAATCATAATGCATTTGAATTTGGAGATTTCGAAAGCGAGTTTACGGATTATTCCGCTAATAGCGGTGTGTTTTGGTATGCTCCACAAGCGAAGGTTGACTCAGAAGAAACCCATAGCATTGTTACAGGAGAGAACATTGTATTTACTGTAAATTGTAGTGGAACTCAAAACACCTATCAATGGTACAAAGGAACCATTCCAGTATCAGATGGTGGAAATATTTCTGGGGCGTTATCTCCCACAATGACCATCAGTAATGCACAGCTTTCCGATGCCGGTATTTATCACTGTCGGGTTTTAAATTCAATTTGCACACATGGAGGTTCACCTGGAAGTGGCTTTAAAAATTTAGAAATAAAACGCAACAACATCACCCTTGTTGTTGCTGCTGCACCTTCGTTACAATCACACAATGTCTATAACTACGCCGATTCCGTCATTGCATTTAGTTCCGAATGGAGTACAGGTGGTTGGGATCACAATCAAACTTTAGGGCATTTTAATACCTATCCATGCTATGGGGATATCTCAACATCTTGGGCTTCAGGACCTTCAGGAGCGGAAAGAGAATTTTTAGAACTGTATTTTAATAATGCCGCTCCTATTGATTCTATATTTATCTATGAAACCTATAATGCAGGTGCAGTAGATACCGTCTATGTGAAAAACCCAAATACAAACACTTGGGAAACCGTTTATACTGCAACACCCACAAATATCACATCATCCAGAATATTAAAAATTGGTTTCCCAAAAACCTCCTTTGATGTTTCAGAGGTAAGAATTGCAATTTATAGTCTCGGGACTAGCTGGAATGAAATTGATGCAGTAGCTATTAATTCTACTCCAGACGAAGGACCAGATAGTGTGATGATAGACTGTAATAATTCTGCTATTGTCATTGGATCTTCTTGTGGCTCATCCGAAATTGGAGATGCAACATTCCTATGGACTACCCCAAATGGTAATATTCTGTCTGGAGCCAACACCGCCAAATCGACCATTGATGCTCCAGGACTGTACACACTTTCCGTTACTAAAAACAATGATGTTGTGAGCTACGATGTTTTGGTCACAAACATTGATTCAAACCCTCCAACTGATTACAACGAAACCATTTGCACGGGGCAGAGCCTTTCGGTAAATGGCACTA